>CAZLUY010000690.1:0-2579 GCA_964562785.1 uncultured Limnohabitans sp.
ACTTTTGGAAGCTCCAAAGCTAGGACGAAAACTACCCGACACGCTTAGCTATCCTGAAATAGAACAGTTGCTTGAGGCTATTCCTCTTGGCGAGCCTGAAGGCCACAGAAATAGAGCAATCCTGGAAATGCTTTACAGCTCTGGCTTGAGGGTTTCAGAACTAACCGAGTTGAAAAAAAGTCAGATTTTCGAGGATGTGGGTTTTCTCAGAGTAATTGGAAAAGGGAATAAGGAGAGACTTGTTCCGATTGGAAAGGATGCCATGAAATACTTAAAGCTTTATGAGGAAAAAAAGCAAGAACCTGGTACATCAAAACCAGCTTCAGGACATGAAGAATATGTCTTCCTCAACCGAAGAGGTAAAAAGCTCAGCCGGGTAATGATTTTTTTAATTATTAAGAAAACAGCAGAATTGGCCGGAATAAAAAAGAATATAAGTCCGCACACCTTCCGACATTCATTTGCCACTCATCTGATTGAAGGTGGAGCAGATCTCCGGGCGGTTCAGGAAATGCTTGGTCATGAAAGCATCACTACTACGGAAATTTACACCCATCTGGATAGAGATTATTTAAGACAAGTACTAACCGATTTCCATCCAAGAAAGTGAAAGTCGAAAGGTTTATTTTTAACTTTGCGGACAAATAATAGCTCCTGTGTACAAGTCCCTACTCAAGCCCCTCCTTTTTTTAAAAAAACCCGAAGACGCACATTATTTCACCTTTGACCTCACCCGATTTGGATTCAATTTCCCTGGGATCAAAAGTGTGGTAAAATCCACTTTTGAATTTGATGACAAAAGGTTAGAACGAGAGGTCTTTGGGATAAAATTCAAGAATCCAGTAGGGCTTGCAGCAGGTTTTGATAAAGATGCTCGGCTAATTGATGAAATGGCCTTGCTAGGTTTTGGGTTTATTGAGATTGGAACTTTGACACCTAAACCTCAACCTGGAAACCCCCAACCACGACTTTTTAGATTGCCAGAAGATGAGGCTTTGATCAATCGAATGGGCTTTAACAACGGAGGAGTACAGGAAGCAGTAGGGAGACTTAGGAAAAGAAAATCTGATGTCATCGTTGGCGGTAACATCGGTAAAAACAAAGTCACTCCAAATGAGAATGCGGTGGATGACTATCTCTATTGTTTGGAGCAGCTGCATCCATGGGTAGATTATTTTGTGGTGAATGTTAGTTCTCCCAATACACCTAACCTTAGGGATCTTCAGGAAAAAGAACCTCTAAAGGCCTTGCTGACAGCAGTGAAAGAAGCGAATGATCAAAAAGAGAAACCTAAACCTATTCTTCTCAAGATCGCACCAGATTTAACCGATGGGCAATTGGATGATATTGTCGAAATCGTTTTGGATACTGGGATTGACGGGGTAATAGCGACCAACACCACGATTGACAGAAGTCAGTTGACAACGAATCCAGCAGAGGTTGAAGCAATGGGAGCTGGAGGTGTAAGTGGTAAGGTATTGAGGAATAGAAGTACTGAAGTAATCAGCTACCTCCACAAAAAATCCTTGGGTGCATTTCCAATCGTAGGTGTAGGTGGAATTTATTCCGCGGAAGATGCAATCGAAAAATTAGAAGCCGGGGCCAGTCTTGTTCAGGTTTATTCAGGAATGATCTACGAAGGTCCTGGTCTGATAAAGCGAATCAAAAAAGGCTTATTGGCTCATTTTTTGAGCTGATAAATTTTTGTTCCATCATTAGCTTAATCTTAATACAGCACCTTCACCTAGTCTATGGCCACCACTAAGCCCAGAACAAATACTTTTAGAAAAAAGGGAGAGAAAACTAAGAAATCAAGGTCCAAAAAGTCTGGAGGAGGATTCAGCTTACCTACAATAAAGAGTACCAAGCTTGTATTGGCTTTAGGAATAGTCTTGATTTCAGCCTCAGTTTTTCTTTTTATTGCCTTCGTAAGCTACCTACTGAGTGGTCCTCAAGACCAGAGTCTGGTGATGAATGGCGATAGTCAATCCGCGATGGAAATTGCCAGGGACTCAAGCAACTGGCTTGGATATCTTGGGGCTCAGGCATCGCATTGGTTGATATATAGATGGTTTGGTATTGCCGCATTCTTATTCCCGCCATTCCTTTTCATTCTCGGGGTTCGAATGGCATTCAAAACCAAAATCATGTCATTGGCCAGGTACTCGGCGTTTGCATTATTCTTCACTTTTTGGCTGGGTTTGCTTTCAGGCTACATAGTCATCCTTGTTCAAGGATATTCCTATTGGAGTTTCCTTTCAGGAGGGTTCGGTTATGAATTGGCAAAGCTTTCAGCCGATTTCTTAAGTTGGGGAACATTCATCTTACTGGGTGGGTCACTGATCATTTTCTCAATCTTCTTTTTTGATATCAACAGTCTCGAATGGTTCTCCTCAAAAACCAAGGATGACCTGCCTTCAGATGAGCAAGACGAAGAGGAGATTCCAGGAGAAATGCAGCCTATCGAGCCCTTAGCTGGCGCTAATCCATTTGATGAGGCGAATGAGCCCGAAATCAAAGATGAATATCAGGCAGAGGAGAAAGAAGAGGTCGATGATGGTTCTCTCTGGGAGATAAAG
>CAZLUY010000691.1:0-36746 GCA_964562785.1 uncultured Limnohabitans sp.
GCTCCAACTATAACTCCTAAACTACGAGTTCAACCTCCTGGTAGACCATGGGTTCAATTGAATGGAGAAGGCTGGAGACCCCTAGTACAATGGGATTTGGACCTGATGGCAGGACAGTTTGGTCCTAGAGTCGTTCCGGGAAAATATGAAGCCACACTTATCCTCAGCGATAAGGATGGAAATGAAACAGATCGAACCTCAACTAATTTCAAGGTTCTCAAGGACCCAATGGCCGAAGGAAGTATAGATGATATCCGAGCACAGGTAAGCTTCTCACTTCAGCTTAGAGACGCCATGAACCTGGCTGTAAGTAATATCAATACCGTGGAAGTTCTCCGCTCGGAGTTGGAAGCGATTATCGCAGAAGGAGCAAATAATGCAACTACAGAGGAAGCAGTAAGGCTAAAAGCGGCCGCTGAGGAAATCGCCAATAAGCTATATGATATCCAGCTTACCGGAGCGCGTGAAGATGCTTTCCGCTCCCCTATCAAGCTCTATGGAAGATTAAGCGCGTTAGCTTCCGATATCAATTCCAGTGGTATAGATTTCCGCCCAACCAATCAGCAGGGCGAAGTGTATGAGGTGCTTGATGCAAGACTTCAGGCGGCTATCCAACAATTCGATGAGCTAGTTAATCAGGATATAGAAGAATTCAATAAAGCCCTTCAACAGCAGAATCGAAAGATTGATTTAGAGGGAACTGGGGGTAGAGAATAGAATAAGCTTTAGCTGGCTAACGCTAACTTTTTCAAAACTATATGAAAAATAACGCTCACTCAATGAGCGATATACAACGTTGGGAACAAGGAATAAAAGCAATGAATAACAAGCATATCACTATAATCAGCTTCATACTTTTTCTTTCGGTATCGTGCAATCAACAAAATATAGAGAGCCAATTTCCTGTATCCTCTTGGGCGAAGTCAACCATGGTAGCTGAAGGCTTGAATAGAGAACCATTGGATGATTTACAAATTGGAATTGAAATTGGAGTTTATGGTTATGTTGACCAGCTACTTTTAATAAAAAATGGAAAGCTGGTATTTAACCAATCTTATACCAACGACTACGAAAAAATCAGTATGGGGAAGTCCGGCATCCTTGGATGTGGATTTGCAACTTGTGAAGATTCTACACTATTCGGAGACTACAATTACTACCATCCCGATTGGCATCCCTATTATAAAAGGCAACAAGTTCATACGCTCCAATCTGTCACCAAATCAATCGCTTCTATCATGATTGGTGTGGCAATTAAAGAAGGTGATATAAAGGATACGGACGTCAGAATATTAGATTTTTTTGACGAATATGATTTAACTATTGCTGAAGAATATCTGAAAACCGCAACTTTAGAAAATTTGTTGACGATGCAATTAGGTATGGAATGGCATGAATTAGACCGGCCTGCAGATATGACAAATACCACGTCACAACTTGAGGATAGCGAAGATTGGATTCAGTTTACTTTGAATCAGCCAAAGGATACCATTCCCGGTACTAAATGGGTATATAATAGTGGGGCGAGTCAACTAATGTCAGGAATAATAAAAAAAGCAACCGGTTCATCCATTGAGGATTATGCGAAGAAACATCTGTTTACACCTCTTGGAATTGAGAACTTTTATTGGAAAAAAACGCCGACTGGATATACAGACACAGAGGGTGGGTTATTTTTAGAGGCAAAAGATTTAGCAAAAATCAGCTACCTAATGCTAAATGATGGTATGTGGGATGGACAGCAAATAATTTCCTCTGATTGGGCCAAAAGAAGTATTTCGAAACAGGTTGAATTTGATAAGGAAAAGGGCTACGGCTATCAATGGTGGCGAGAAGATCAAGATCAAGTCGAAATCTGGGCTTGTAAGGGTTTTGGGGGCCAATTTCTTTTGGTCTTTCCTAAATTCAAGACGATAGCAGTGGTGAATAGCTGGAATATTTTTGATGAAAAAACAGAGAATATTTTGGAAGCAACTAAAGCTGCTGTGATTGATTCAAACTTAAGATAAAGGATATGAAGTCATAGTCATTTTGGATGAACCTATTTTTATAGACTCCTGATTCCAAATTGCCTGTGGTTTAAACCCCGGGCTATTAAATGGACTCCAACCTCTGAATGATATGTAAAACGCCCAAAAATGGAATTAAGAGATCTAGTAAAAGCCTGGTTTGAGAAATGGGAAGATGGAGACTTTTTAAACCTACCTATTTCAGAAAATTTCAAACATAGCAGTCCCTTTGGCACCATCTATGGCAAAAAACCTTATCTCAATTTGGTAGAGGAGAATAAGGACAAATTCCTTGGTCAGACCTTTGAGATACATGATGCTATCTATGAAAAAGACAAAGCTTGCGTTCGCTATACCGCAAAGCAGGGCGAAGATTTTTCTTTGGACGTAAGTGAATGGTACTATGCAAAGTACAATCTAATCGAGGAGATTGTTGCCTATTATCATATCGGGGGAATTCGCGAGGAACGAAAAATTGATAACTACAAATAGCTAGGGGTTAAACCCAGGACTATTCAATGAAATTCAAGTTCCTAATGAATGTGAGTTTTAATCTGCATATACGAAATGCCTATATTCAACAAAATCCTTCAACAGCAAAAAAGAATAATTGATTTAGAAGTCTAGAAAGCCTTATGGAACTTTTTAAGCAATAAATTTTAGCATGAATCTGTTCCCTACTCAATACTCAACCTTATCTGCTAGCGCACTTAATGAAAGAATCCAAGAGGCCTACAAAATCGAAAACACTACAACTAGACTTTTACTTCGTGGAGTGAGTGATACGTACCTTGTGACTGACGGAAGCCCAAAATATATCTTTAAGGTTTATAGAGTTCGTCATAGGTCATTTGATGAAATACAGGGGGAGGTTGAACTTCTAAATATTTTAAAGACAAACAATGCCAAGATATCCTTCCCTATATCTGATGCAGAAGGTAATTATATTCAAAAATTCAATGCTGGAGAAGGCACTCGATACGGAGTACTATTCTCATATGCAGAAGGAAAGGCATCTAATAATCTTACGGAGAATCAAATAAGAATAGTTGGGCATGAAATGGCATATAACCATAACATCACCTCAACTATTGAATTAAATCACACTAGACCTGAGTACAACACTTTTTCTACAATCCATAAGCCTTTAGAGATTCTCAAATCAGCCTTCACTGAATTCAATTTTGAAAGTGGATATCAGTACCTACAATTGATTTCTGAAAAAACCATCAAGAAATTCAAATCATTAGATTCTAATTCTTTCAGTTATGGATATTGCCACTATGACTATCTACCTAAGAACTTTCATTTTACTGAAAAGGATGAGTTTACACTTTTTGATTTTGATTTCGCAGGTAAAGGATATCTAGTGAATGACTTGATGAGCTTTCAAGTACATTATTTTTTTCAAATACTCTATGGCGGAATGTCCAAAGAGGACTCAGACAATTGTATGGAGATTTTCATTAATGCTTATCAGGAAAGAAGAGATCTTTCAAGCGAAGAGTTGGAGGCAATCCCATATCTAGGTGTAATGTTTTGGATTTATTATTTAGCTATCCAATACAATGGGTATGATGATTTTTCAAATAACTATTTCAATCTGACCTATCTGAAAAAATGGGTGAATTGGATAGAAGAATGGGAAAGGTTGTATTGCAAATTTTGAAAACCCTGGTAATAAGAGGAAAATCCATGGGCTAATTAGCTGTTTATAAAGTAATTAAACTTGTTACCTGTTTAGGATTAAGTAATCCCCAAGCCTAGACGTTTTGACCTAGCCTTATCCCAACTAACCTTTCCACTTCATTTATTCGAAGTCTAATCCATCGGCTGCGTAGGCACGTATTCGACGTTCAATCGTGAACTTCCTAATATTAAAAAATTCACTTTGGATCACTCCGTTTTAAGAATTCGAATCTCAAATAGCCTTGGGTTTAAACCCCGGGTTATTAGTTAGATGTCACGTTCTGAATAGATATGGATTTTAACTCGCATCAATGATATCTCCACAATCTAAAAACTAGAGCCAAAGTGATAATCACCCCGAATTTCATTTAGCCTTACCGGGAAATCATTTAGTCATTTCATTCTAGTCCAAAGACCTTTGAAGTAGACAAAACATGACTGAGAATGATTAAGAAATTATTGGGCATAGCTCCTACAAAAGAAACAAACGGCAAAGGCTATATTCCCTCACCCATGGGAAGAATGCTAGGGGTGGATAAAATGAGTGGCTACAAGGCTACGGACTTTGGAGGTAAAAAATATACCGGGGATAAGAAAGTAATGGTACTCTGTACGGAGGAACGTTACTTTAAAATGACCAATGGCAAGCTCTTCTCTACAGGTAATAATGTACAAGAAACCATGGTGCCCTTGATGCATTTAGTGAATGCTGGTTTTGAATTTGATGTAGTCACTTCCACAGGAAGACCCGCTATTCTTGAAGACTGGTCAATCCCACAAAAAGATGAGGCTGTATTAAGTTTCAAAAGGAAACACAAACAACAATTTGAAAATCCTAAATCGTTAAAACAGCTGGTGGAGAACAATGAGCTCAACGACAACTCAAACTATATTGCCGTTTTTCTTCCAGGTGGGCATGGCTCAATGGTGGGTCTTCCAGACGATGAAAACGTTGGGGAGCTATTGCGTTGGGTTGAGGCTTCTGATAGGTACTTAGTTGCCGTTTGTCATGGTCCAGCTGCAATGTTGGCAACTAAAGTAAATAGCAATAAACCACATCCATACAAGGGATATAAAATTGTTGCCTTTCCAGATTCAGGAGATAAACAATCTCCGTCTATCGGTTACTTGCCAGGGCAACTTCCTTGGCTACAGTGCGAAGAACTTGAGAAAGAAGGCATTCAGGTAATTAATAAGAAAATTACAGGAGCTACGCATGTAGATAGAAAACTCATTTCAGGCGACAGCCCAAAGGCCTGCGATGAAATGGGAAAAATAACTGTCAATGCCTTATTCCAAGAATTAATAGACTAAAAACAAAACAAGATGAATAAAACGATTTTAATCACAGGAGCGAGCTCAGGAATTGGTAAGTCTACCGCAAAGCATTTCCATAGCAATGGTTGGAACGTGATTGCAACGATGCGCTCTCCTGAAAAAGAAAGTGAGCTCAATTCTTTAGAAAACACTTTGGTTACCAAACTTGATGTTTTAGAAATAGAAAGTATAAAAAGCGCTATTCAAGAGGGTATAGACAAATTCGGCAAAATCGATGTGGTTCTCAATAACGCTGGTTACGGATTAATGGGAACATTTGAATCGGCAAAACGCGAAAGTATACTCCGCCAATTTGCGGTAAATGTACAAGGCGTATTCGATGTTACGCAATTGGCTTTACCTCACTTTAGAGAAAATAAAGATGGCATGTTTATCAATATTTCATCGGTAGGCGGCAGAATGACCTTTCCTTTAATGCCACTTTACCATTCAACCAAATGGGCAGTAGAAGGATTTACTGAATCACTAAGGTGGGAACTAGCTCAAATCGGTGTGAAAGTAAAATTGATAGAACCAGGCGGGGTCGCAACTGATTTCGGTGGTCGATCATTAGATATGCAGCATAATTCTGAACTCACGGAGTACAATGACTTTGTTGGCGGGTTTATGGAGGCCATGAAGAGTTCAATGGATCCCGAAAAAATGAGCAAGCCAGAACAAATTGCAGAAATAATTTATGAAGCCGCTACTGATGGTAAAGACACCTTGCGCTATAGAGCAGGTGCAGATGCCTTATATTTATTGGATGCACGCTCAAAAATGACTGATGACGAGTATTTTGCAATGCAGAAAAAGCAGTTCGGAGTTTAGAAATTTGATTCTGATTAGATATGGAGAGAGAACTTTTTAATATTGACACAATCAGCAAGGCCCATGATGTGATGGGTCTTCCTAAACCCAAACATCCGTTGGTTTCTGTTGTGAAAACAAAAGACGTAAGGCCCACTGTTGATTTTCGTGGCTTAAAGGTTGTTGATTATCTGTATCAAATCACTTTAAAAGATATGGGTTGCGGTAATCTTTATTACGGCAAGAATTCCTATGACTATGAAGAAGGCACTTTGGTATTCACTTCTCCAGGTCAAGTAACCATGTTTGAAGGTGAAATGCCTGCAGAAGAAGACAATACAAAAGGCTGGATTCTGGCTTTTCACCCTGACTTGATACGCAAATCAAGTTTGGGTGATAAGATTGGCAACTACTCCTTTTTCAACTACGATGTTAACGAAGCACTTCATCTTTCGGAAGAGGAATTAAATACAATCGAAGATCTTCTGAACAAGATCGTGAAGGAATACAGCCAAAATCTGGATAAGCACAGTCAAAATCTAATTATTTCAAATATTGAGCTCCTACTTGATTATTGTACCCGGTTCTATGATCGTCAGTTTTATACAAGATCAAATTTAAATTCTGATACAGTCTCGAAGTTTGAGCGACTATTAAAGAAGTACTATGAGGCTGAAGAAGCTTTAAATTCTGGCTTGCCAACAGTTCAATATTTTGCCAATCATTTAAACTTCACTTCAAGTTATTTAAGCGATTTATTAAAAAAGGAAACTGGAAAAACGGCTCAAGAGCATATTCACCTTTATGTGATTGATCGGGCTAAAAACATACTATTGAACTCTGGTAATTCAATCAGCGAAATCGGCTATTCTCTTGGATTTGAATACCCTCAACATTTTAGTAATCTATTCAGGACAAAAACTGGAATGAGTCCGTCTGAATTCAGAAATCTGAATTAACACTTTTGTTTCTAGCCGAGCCTAAAAGCAATGGCAGTTTAGAGGATGACATCTTTTAGTTTTTTGACAAAATTGGATGTTTTAACCATTTTGGAATAGTGAAAATTAAAGTCCTATTTTTCATCGCCTTGACTGCTCATCTATTAAGCTGTAACGAAAGAATGGAGGAATTCCCTGAGAAAATTGATCACTTGGTTTATACCTCTCCAAGCCTCGAAGAAGGGATCAGGGAGATAGAAGCTATTCTAGGGATGAAACCTGTTTTCGGGGGTCGACACCCTAATTACGGAACTCATAATGCACTACTTGCTCTTGGCGAAACAACATATTTAGAGGTGATCGCTCCGGACCCTGAAACTCCGGCTCCAGATAGAGGTAGGCTATTGGAGAAAGCTTACAATGGAAAGTCAAGATTAACCACCTGGGTATTACGAGAAGATCAAATTGAGAATATGCAGTCTAATGCAGTTCAAAATGGGGTGCCGCTGGGAAAGGTAGAATCTGGTAAAAGGGAAAAACCTGACGGAACGGTATTAGCCTGGAAACTAACAGACCCCTACGCATTCCCTATGGATGGAGCAATTCCTTTTTTAATCAGCTGGGGTAAAACTCCCCACCCTGCGAAATCACTACCTAAAGCCGGTGAACTAATTGGGCTGGAAATCGAGCATCCGCATCCAGAAAAAGTGAGAGAAAGCCTGAAACTTATCGGCGTTAATATTAAAATCATTGAGGCTCCGACAACCAAAATCAAAGCAAAAATTAAAACGGATAAGGGGATCGTCACCTTACAATAAACTTGCTTAAGAATCACACATAGCCCAAGGTTTGAACCCCGGGCTGTAAGATGGGCGCCAATCTCAGAATAGAGGTGGGTTTTAACCCAAGTCTATTAAATGACTATATTCATCCATGCTCACTTTTCTCCGCAAGATCAGAAAGTCACTTATGCAGAAGAATAAATTTACCACCTATCTCATTTATGCTTTGGGTGAGATTGTGTTGGTGGTAATCGGGATTTTGATTGCTATTCAAATCAACAATGCCTATCAAAACAGTAAGGACAAAAAAGAAGAAGAGCGGCTGATAGCGCAGCTTCAGGATGAATTTTTAAAAAACAGGGAGCAACTCATTTTCATCAATGAAAAGAATAAAAAGGTTCTTGATGCGCTGTATCGTGTACTTGATCGAATCCCTATCAATGTAAAAACGGTCGATCTGGACAGCCTAGCCAGCGACCTTAATGAAACGGCTGATTTCAACACTTACGACCCATCAGAGGCAACAATCGGAGAATTACAAAACAACTCTTTCGACATCATTTCGGATAGCAGGTTACGGTTTCTATTGCTATCCTGGGAAGCAGTCAAGAAGGATTTGAAGGATGATGAGCTATATAGCATCGAGTATGCAAAGGACTACAACCAGTATATGCAGAAGCATATTAGTATTGATTTTGGTTTGAGAAAGCCAAATATGGATTTGTCCTTCCTGAATTCTACAGAGTTTGAAAACTGGGTCAGAGTAAGGCAAATCTACTCCAATGATCTTGTCGATTCTGAGGATTATCAAGACTTACTTACTCTGATTGACGAAATAATTGAACTAACAAGTACTGGAACAGAAGAATTACTCTAGCACAAACCCCCATAAAATGAAAAGAATTTTAAAAAGGATTTCTCTCTCAATATTCTTCATCATCCTGGCTATTGGGCTTTTCTTGGGCATCCAAAAAATGTATGAAAGCTATAGGCAATCCAATTTGAGTCAAAGTGAGAAATTTGAAGAGGATCTTGCAAGGCTGGATTATATCATGAAAAATGAATTCTCTGGTTACGGGGTTCTTTCAGGCAGTCTTGCATTTGACAGTATCATGTCCAGCTTGAAGAAACAGATAAAAGAAGAGTCCATTAAAACTCCAACAGAGTTCAACCTAGCCATAATAAAAGCAGTAGCTGCGTTCAAAGATCCGCACACATCGGTCTACAATAGAAATACTGCACTAGCCGATCGATTTCCGTATTATCTAGATTGGTCAAATGGCAATTTTTACTTGCAGTCAGGAACTGTTGAGAAAAAATGGTTAGGAGCGAAAGTTATCAAAATTGGGAACTTCAACAGCCAGGAGGTATTTCAAAGACTCAGCAAATACACGAATTCACCAAATGAGGCTGGCACGGCTTTTTTTATGCGCCCATTTCTTTATTCACCGGATGCATTGCTTAAAGAAGGGATTATAGACGGTCCCGGGCAAGTGAGTTTGGAAGTAGAGCTCAACAATGAACGGGCGGTACTTAGCTTTGACAAAATCAAGAACACATCATTTGGGTCACTCACTGATTATCATCGTCTTTCGGAAAAATTTCCAAGTGAAGATCTCCCGCTATTCATGTCAAATACGGATAAAAACTATTGGTATGAATATCTTGAAGATAGGAACGCATTCTATTTGAGATACAGTTTATGCGTTGCACAGGGTGATATTGAAGCATTCTGGGATGAAGTATTTGAAAAGCTAGAAGAACTCCATCCAGACAAGTTTATTATAGATGTGAGAGGCAATCCTGGAGGGGACACTCAAAATCACAGTTCATTTATTAATCGAATAAGTCAACATGAATTTCTTAACATCCATGGTAAGCTCTTCACGCTAATAGACCGAGGAACAGGTTCTGCTGGTGTTTCTTTTGCCACTGACATGGAGAAAATGACACAAGCAATATTAGTAGGCGAAAAGACCATGGATAAACCAAATACCACTTCGGATCCAACATTTTTTACTCTCCCGCATTCAGGTCTTACCATCCTCGTCCCGAGTTTATACTCTCTTCACTCCTTTGCGAATGACCCAAGAGATGCCGTTTCTCCTCATTTACCTATTAGCCAAAAAATAAGCTCGAATACCTACTTGACTGATGAAGTCATGGACTCTGTGCTGAATTTAACATTTGAAGGTTCAACAAAGAGCTTCGCCTTCTTTCCCTCAAAGGCCTCTGGCCAATACCGATTATCTCCGATTAGAAATGCCTCACTTTATTTAAAAGATTCTATTTGGTATTTCACTATCGATGGGCTCAAAGAAGACGCCATTTACCAGGATGATTCTACCGTGGTTACCTCAGGTCGAAATATCTCTTTCCATGGTTTTGATAGCCTAAGCCAGACTCTTCGATTAACGTTTTATGGCCAGGAAATCGAACTTCCAAAAATAGATGCTGGGGAAATTAGTTTGGAGAGGTCGATACTTGAAAGGAAGTTTGAGGTAACCGAGACTTTACTTGTGGATATGCAAAAACAAAGTGATTTACCATATTTCCTTGATCGTCCTTACTTCCAACAGCGAGTTTATCGGTTGTATAATGAATCGGGTTTTGAGGATGCATTCTCCTTGAACCAGATTGCTAAAAACCTTTATAAGGATGACCCTGTAACGAGAATTATTGATTTCGAACTATTCCAATATGAGGATAATTCAATGGGACAATTCAAAGCTATTTTCCCGGTTGTCGGCAAACTCCTAAAACGTTACTATACAGTACTTACCACAGAAAAAATAATGAATGATGATTTTAATGCCTTTATAGGGAAATAACTAATCAATCATATTCCCCTATAGATGTAAACTAAAACGAATATGAACACCAATTTTTATGTGATCTTGATGCTCCTTCTTTTTACTGTAGGCTGCAAAAACGAGTCAAAAAAGATTCCAGACGTCACCAACTCAGAAACTACCGAAGTAGAAAGTATCCTAGGTAATTATGTTTCTGAAGATTATTCTCAAAGAAATGAAGGCTATGATTGGGTGGCTGTCCAGGTAAGAGAAAAGGAAAATAATCAAATACATATCTCTATCCGTTCCCGAGCAGACAGGAAAAACCCTACATGCACCTTTGATGCAGTTGCCAAAAAATTAAACAACAACACTTACACAAGCCAAATAGATGTAGTATCGATTCTTTTTGAATTTTCCAATTCACAAATCAGCATAAGTACGGAAGAATTAAACCAAGAAAGCATTCTAAATTTTTATTGCTCAGGGGGAGCAAGTATTGTAGGATCATATAAAAAATTGGATGGAGTACTGGATCAAAATCAAATCGATAAAACAACGTTCAGCAAAGCCCTTAACCTGCAAGGCATAGGGTTTAATGTTTCTTCAATAGAAGAAGATGGCAAAAACACGCTTAGCATTTTTACATACGGTTTAACCGCTCGGGAATACAACGAAACATTCAACATTGTGGGGGAAGAAATAGTCAATGCAGAAGTTGAAGATTTAAATTCTGATGGCTCCCCAGAGCTTTTTGTTTATACCCGCTCGGTTGGAAGCGGTAGTTACGGGAATGTGTATGCATTTTCTGTCAATAATAAGAAATCAATGAGCACGGTTTATTTTCAACCAACCGCAGAAAACAGCAAGATAAATCAGGGATACATGGGACACGATGAATTCTCACTTATTGAGAATAGATTAGCCCAGCGCTTTCCAATCTATAAACCGAGTGATACCAATGCTAACCCAACAGGTGGAACAAGACAAATCTCCTATAGACTAGTTGAAGGGGAAGGCACGAGAAAACTGGTAGTTGACAATATCTCAGAATATTAAAAGATATAGTCAATAAGCGATGGAATGACTTACTAATGGAATTCCCAGTCAAATCCATTAACTTAATGGAAAGCAGATACTTATGGGTAAAAAAAGATGGCTATCATTTCAGAAATTGACCAGTAGGTTTCAGCCTAAAAAGAAACCAGTTGTCCAACAAAGCACCAAACATACGACCACCTATACAACTCCCGGAGTTTATGTAGAAGAGATCAGTGGCTTCCCTCCGAGCATAGCTCAGGTTGAAACTGCAATTCCGGCATTTATTGGATACACCAAAAAAGCTACGGGCAAGTCCGGAGAGAACCTACATTTAAAACCCCAGAGGATTTCCTCCATGCTTGATTATGAGGCTTTCTTCGGGGAATCTCCAAAAGAAAAGGGAATCAACGTCGATGCTTCTGATCCAAATAATCCCCTGGTAGATTTTCACTCACCCTCTAATTATCTGATGCATTATGCGCTTCAGGCCTTTTTTTCCAATGGTGGCGGCAGCTGTTATATCGTGTCAGTTGGTCCCTTTGGAAATGGAATAATCAACTATCAGGACCTTGAAGATGGACTCTTAAAGAGTTTGACTGTAGATGAAATCACACTTATATCAATTCCCGAATCCATCAAGCTAGAGAGCTCTCAAAAGTATGCTGACCTTATAAATCGAAGCCTTTTAGAATGCAGTAGAGCCAAGGACAGGTTTGCGATTTGTGATGTGTATTCTAGTGGATCAGACGTGGATCAGGCTATTCAGAATTTTAGAAACAAGCTAAGCATAGGAAATCCACTGAAATATGGGGCGGCCTATTACCCATACCTGGAAATGAGCCTAAACAAGCAATCTGATGCCGATGAAATAATGGTCAGTACAGGAACTGAAGAGGTCACTTTAGCATCAGTGGAGACAGAAAACCTGTTCCTATTCAATAGGATTAAATCCGCCTTCGATGCTCTACCAATCGTCATGCCTCCCTCCCCTGCCATCGCAGGTCAGTATGCCATGATGGATATCAATAGAGGAGTATGGAAAGCTCCTGCCAACGTAACTCTTAATCAAGTAATTCGACCAAGTATAAACCTTACCAATTCACAGCAGGAAAATATGAATGTAGACGTAACTGCCGGAAAGTCGGTTAATGCTATCCGTTCCTTTGTTGGTCAGGGAACTCTGATCTGGGGTGCCAGAACCCTGGATGGTAATAGTAATGAATGGCGCTATATCCCAGTCGTCAGAATGTTTATGATGGTTGAAGAATCTGTGAAAAAAGCTACTGAGCAATTTGTCTTCGAACCCAATGATGCCAACACATGGATTAAGGTGAAGGGGATGATTGAGAATTTTTTGACTCAGATTTGGCGGGATGGAGGACTTGCAGGAGCTAAACCCGGTGATGCGTTTCATGTGAATGTTGGTCTTGGGACCACTATGACAGCAAGCGATATTCTCGAAGGAAGAATGATTGTGGAGATTGGAATGGCCGTAGCAAGGCCTGCTGAGTTTATTATCTTCAGGATCATTCAGTTCCAGAGGGAATCGTAAAATCGCTTGGGATTAAACCCCAAACTATTGAAAGAACTAAAGTCTTAAGCTCAAGCAAATTTATAACTCAACATCTTATAGTAAAGCTTAGCTGCTAGAAAGTCACTTGACTTATCCACTTCATTTGGACATAGCTCCACAATATCGAAACCGACCACATTTCGATTTTAGTAAAAGGTGATATGGATTTCAAAGCCAGAGGGAAAGTTCATGCCAAGGGTAAAGGGGAATTGGAGATGTATTTTGTGAAGTGAGTGCCCAAAAGGCAGTACAAAAAATCTTCTTTATAATCCCTAGCATAAATTTTGAAGCATCAATCAATCTATAAGCCTCAATTACTACTTGCAAGCCAATAGCTCATTACTTCTAATTTTTATTCTTTTTACAATAGCCTCATGTCAGAGGTTTGAAAAGGAAAGCAATCTGCTCAAGCCCAAATCCATTGGCCCTCAGAATGGCACACTTTTGATTGGCGGTGGAGGAAGAAATAACGGCATGTCTGACGAAATGTGGAAAGTATTTTATGATTTGGCGGGAGGACACTCGGCTCACCTTATAGTAATCCCCACTGCCTTCGATGACGGATCCATTGATTACGACCCAGAATTCAAAATTCTTGACAGGAAATTTAAAGCCATAGGCTTTAGCAACATCCAATATTTGCATACCAGAGACCCTTTATTAGCAAACAGTGACGAATTTGTAGAGCCATTAAAAAATGCCACAGCAGTTTGGTTTACAGGCGGGAGACAGTGGAGGTTGGCGGACACCTACCTTAACACCAAAACTCATGAAGAATTATTGAAAGTTTTAGATCGTGGAGGAATAATTGGTGGTGCTTCGGCAGGTGCTTCTATTCAAGGCTCTTATTTAGCTAGAGGTGGAAGGGATTCCAATGGCAACTACAAACTAATTGGTGAACCTGATGTCGGATTGGGCTTCGTGACGAACACTGTATTTGATCAGCACTACCTGGAGAGAAATCGGCAGTTTGATATGTTTGAATTGTTGGAGAAAAGGCCCGAGCTACTAGGAATAGGAATAGACCAAAACACCGCTATAATAGTTCGCGGTAATGAATTTGAAGTAATTGGAGAACGGTATGTGGCTATCTATGATGGAACATTTTGGTCAGATTATTTTAATGAGATTGACACTACTGAATCCGCAAATCGTAAATTCTATTTTTTGGAAAATGGGGATAAGTATAACCTTAAAGAAAGAAGGGTTCAGCGCAACCGATTTCTAAACCCAAAGCCCATTTCCGCAGAGAGTCAAAGTGAATATCTAGGCGAGTATTTATTTGAGAAAAGTAAGGTGTTCTGGAATAATATTATCCTTGAAAATGACACTCTGAAATTTCAGGTTGTGCGCCGAATGAATGTCAACGACCCTATCCCAATTCATCCTTATGGCAAGGACTTATTCTTCGACATTGACGATGAATTGTGGTTCCATTTTCAGCGAGATAGCTCAGGAAAGATCAGTGGTTTTGAAAAGAAAGAGCACCAGTTCATTGATGGTTTGAATCAAAGGTTCAATAGGGTTGATAATTAATAATATTTTCGGCTTGAGTGAGTGCCCTTACTCACTCTAATTATCAAAAAGCCACTGAGGTATTGACTTGTATTCTGTGAGTTAAGACACTCACAGGGGCATCGTTTTTAAGAGAATTAAATATGGCCTGAGTGAGTGTCCCCACTCACTCTTATTAACCTTTTGTTTCCTCTCCTCATTCAATTGGATTCTGTGAATAAGGACCGTCACAGGGGCATGGAGTCTCTATAATTCAGCAAAATGAGATTGCTTTGTCGTTCCTCCTCGCAATGACGTCACTGCGAGCAGGGCTGCCAAAAGCAGACCAAGCGTGGCAGTCTCAATAATAACTAAGTATCCTTTGTGCCCGAGTGAGTGTCTCCACTCACTCAAAATATCAATAATCCAGAGTGGTTTACAACGTCAAATCTGTGAGTAAGGCTACTCACAGGGTCGCAAGATTTAGGAACAGAGATCAAAATAGCCTGAGGTTTAAACACCAGGCTGTTGAAAGAAATACCATGTTAAGTTCAACCGAACTTATAACTCAGCATCTTGTAGTAAAGCTTGGCAGCTAAAAAGTCACTGGACTTATCCACTTCATTCGGGCATAGCTCAACTATATCAAAACCAACCACATCTTTATGATCGAAAATGAGCTTTAGAAACTCCAGAGTTTCATACCATCGAAGCCCTCCAGGTTCAGGAGTACCAGTTGAAGGTAAAATCGATGGATCAAAAGCATCTAAATCAATCGTGATAAACACCTTCTCTCCCATCTGATCAAGAGCCGAATTCATCCAATCCTTTTGCCCATGAATATCATGTGCAAAATAGGTCTTCTCTTCATTCATATGCTCAAGCTCAGAAATATCCATTGAGCGGATCCCAACTTGGATCAGATTGGTATTTTTACTCGCCTCATAGACGGCACAAGCATGGTTACAAGTACTTCCCTCATAGCTTGGCCTGAGATCAGCATGAGCATCAATTTGAACAACGGTTAGATTATCAAATGAATCATTGAAAGCCCGAATACTACCGATGGAAATACTGTGTTCTCCTCCAAATAAGGTTACAAATTTGCCCTGTTTGATATATTCCAAGGTAGTCTTATGAACTGCATCAACCATGGCCTCAGGACTAGAATTCTCAGTCACCGCTTGTGCTAGAAATACGCCTTTGTGGTAGACTTCAGTTCTCGTTTCTATATCAAAAAGTTCCATGTTTTCAGAAGCCGCAAGAAATGCTTCTGGTCCTTTATCCGCACCCTTTTGCCAAGTGCTTGTACCATCGTAAGGAACAGGGATCAAAACTACTTTTGCATCCATCAGCTGTCCATACTCCGATGGGATTCCTGCATACGTTTTATTTTCCATAGCCTAACAATTTAAGCATATCTTCACTCGTTTGTTCTTCCTTGAATAATTGGGTTTTGATGTTCCCCTCTTCATCTTTAGAAATCAGAATGTGTTTGGGATGAGGAATCAGACAGTGCTGTAAGCCTCCAAAACCACCAATGGTTTCCTGATAGGCACCTGTATTAAAGAAGCCAATATAGAGCGGTTTATCCGTTGAATATTTAGGTAAAAAAATCGCATTACTATGCTGCTCTGAATTGTAGAAGTCATCACTGTCACAGGTCAAGCCACCTAGCATTACACGTTCGTATTCATCGGACCATCTGTTGATGGCAAGTAGGATAAAACGTTTACTTATAGCCCAGGCATCTGGTAGAGTAGTGATGAAAGAGGAGTTGATCATATTCCATTTTTCGCGATCATTTTGTTGTTTCTGGCTGAGAATTTCGTAGATCGCTCCTCCACTTTCTCCAACTGTAAAGCTCCCAAACTCAGTGAAGATATTTGGTGCCTTCACTCCCTCCTCCTTGCAAGTAAGATTGATTTGATTGATAATTTCATCCACGATATACTCATAGTCGAAGTCAAAGGCCAAGCCATTTTTGATCGGAAAACCTCCTCCGATATTTAAGGAATCCAACGTTGGACAGACCTTTTTCAGCTCCACATAAACCTTGAGACATTTAAGCAATTCGTTCCAATAATAGGCGGTGTCTCTTATTCCGGTATTGATAAAAAAGTGGAGCATTTTGAGCTCAACTTGTGGGTTATTTTGAATTTGATCCTTGTAGAATTTCACAATTCTTTTGTACCCGATTCCAAGTCTTGAGGTATAGAACTCAAACTTTGGTTCTTCCTCGGAAGCAATTCGAATTCCCACCTGAAACTTACCGTCCACCGCCTCAGTCAATAAAGGCAGCTCTTCGTAATTATCAATCACGGGAATGCACCGGTTATGCCCTGAATTGATCAAATCGGCTATATTTTTGATGTAGAGAGCCCGTTTAAACCCGTTACATATCACATAGGTGTCAGGAGAAATTTTACCTTTCGCTCTAAAGGCATTGACAATGTCCAGATCAAACGCCGAGGAAGTCTCTATGTGAATATCATTATTCAATGCTTCATTAAGCACAAACTCAAAATGAGAGCTCTTGGTACAATAACAGTAGAGATATTTTCCGTCATAGGAATGATTATCAATTGCGTGATTAAACCAGCTCTTTGCCCGTTGAATATTTTTAGAAATCTTAGGTAAGTAAGTGAATTTCAAAGGTGCTCCATATTCTTGAACTAAGCCTTCGAGATCAATCCCATGAAAGGTCAGGGAATTTTCCTTTAGCTCGAATTCTTCCTGTGGAAAATCAAAGGTCTGATTAATCAGATCAACGTATCTGGTTTGCATTTTTTTCTTTTGTAAAAGGTGGGACTTTGGAGTAATCGAAAGGAAAGCATCGATGACCAATTGAGCGGCGCAAAAAGCATTCTAAAGAAAAAGGGATCATCCCGGCAGCAAATTGCCCCGGTTCCTTAAAAAATATAGAGGAGCCTTGGATTTGCTTGCGGTTTACCCCGTAAACGTATTCCACTTTATATCCTCTGTTTTGTGGAATGGCAAGCCGGAAAAAGCTTTTCACTTTTCAACTATAGACGGCGCAAATGTCGATTTTTTTTTAATAAATCAAAATAATATTAAGGTCCCAAGCCGATAAAAATCCACAGTTCAGAGCTTGATTCTACAAATGAAAATGCTGAGAGATTCTTCACTTAAAAGGTAAAATCCAGGCTTACCGTAAATTTCTCTAATTTAAGGCCCGAGGATAGCGGCAAGAAAATGATCCAGTTTTTTAGACGAATAAGAGAAAGGCTTTTGAAAAAGAATAAAATCACCCAATACCTTATCTATGCCTTTGGGGAGATTATCCTTGTGGTAGTAGGGATATTGATTGCCCTATACATAAACAATGAAAATCAAGCGAAGAAGAATCGGGAATATGAGTTGACCATGCTTGAAGAAATCAAGTCTGTTCTATCCGATGACATCTACAATTTTCATGGTGGATTAGGATCAGTTGGAAAAACTCAACAGAGTGTTTTTTATTTGACCATAGCAAGGAATGACCCTGATTATCCTCAAGACTCCTTGAATAAATACATCACCCAGATACGAAGGAGCGGTATAGGAGTCAGCATAAACTATAGTGCCTATGAGTCTTTGAAATCAACTGGGCTTGATAGGATTTCAAATAGCGACTTAAGAAGTGAAATTACCAACCTGTACGAAGTAAAACTGAGGGGAGTGGAATTTTGGATCAATGACTTCATACGACAGAAACTTGATGAAAAAGGAAGGATGGTAGCGGATTTATTTGAAAAAAAGATTTATCCAGACTCCACGGATGGAATCCAAGTAGAATACATCGTAAACTATAAGTTCATTCACAACAACCCTGAATTTGACGAATTACTTGTTCTTTCAGGCGGTTATGTTCCAATTGCAAAACGGTATCTGAATTTTGCTATCCGTGAAATGGAGTCCCTAATTGAACAAATTGATAAAGAGCTGGAAAATTAAACTGGTCATAACTCAATGGATATTTACAGCTACTTAACCATTGCCCTAACGGTCTTCTATACAGGAACCTTGATGCGTTTGGCTGGTGGACTTCCAAGTGCGTTGAAAAAAGAGAAGAGGTACTCGGCACATTACCTGTCCATTGTAGCTGTTTTCCTGTTTACCATATTCGCTTTTTGGAATGGCTGGGGATTGCATAAGACGAAATGGACACTCTTCAAATTCATGGTGGCCTGTATCGAGCCTGCTCTCTATTACTTTCTAGCCACCACACTGGTTCCCGAAAACACTTCTGAAGTTAAATCCTGGAAATCTTATTTCTGGGAGGTTAAAAACAAATACTTTTTGGTCCTTATGCTCCAGCTGATTAATATTCAATTGGCTGGTTATGTGCTATTCGATTTTAATCCGCTTGACCCAAAACAGCTTGGTGCAATGATAGGATTTATTCCTATGGTGATCGGAATACTCACTAAGAAACATTGGGTAGTATTCACCATAACCATCATTTATATTCTTCAGGTGATCATTATGGCGTTGACATTTGCGGCTGAACCGGGATGGCTTCTGGGTGGACCAGACATATAGTTCAGGTTCCCATTCGCTTATTGATTAATTTGTACCTATCGGGTCGAAGACAAATTCTATGGCACAGATTGTTTATTACGTGGCAAGCTCACTGGATGGCTTTATTGCTGGAAAAAATGAGGATACCAGCATGTTCATGCCTAGTGGTCCTGGGGTGGACAAATATCTTGCTGACCTCAAGCATTTTTCCACTGTGATCATGGGACGAAAGACCTATGAATTCGGTTATCAGTTTGGTCTCAAACCAGGTCAGGCTGCATACCCCCATATGCAGCATCATATTTTCTCAGATTCCCTGACATTTGAAAAGGAGAGTAATCAAGTCCACATAGAACCAAAATCCATTGATCGTGTAAAAGAATTAAAGAATTCATCCGAGACAGACATATACTTATGTGGTGGTGGAGTTTTCGCAGGCTGGCTATTGGATAATGGGCTCATCGATGAATTGAAACTAAAACTAAACCCTATCATTCTTGGCGAGGGGACACCTCTTTTTGGCACCTCAAAGACCCGAGCAAAATTGGATTTAATAGATTCGGAGGAATTTGAAGATGGTCTTAAGATCCTTGCATACAAATTTCTAAAATGATTTATCTGAATTTTGATCAATAGTTAAGACCAATCATCACTGACCAACCCCCTATCTCATGTCCCGATTATCACTACTTTTTTTGCTATCATTTTTCTTTTCAATAAACCTCAAGCTTTCTGCCCAATCCATTGTTCCAGTTGAGGAAATCAATAAAGCCATGGAGGTGCAAAATATTGCTCACACTTATCTGAATATGGAAGATTATTTCCGGACGAAAACTCTGACTAAATCTTCTCAGCCTTATGAATTCCCTAAAAAGGAAAATATACAGCTGCCAGAAAGCTTTAGCTATGGAGATAAGACTTTCGATTCCCGGGATTATTTAGATTCCAGTTATGTGCAAGGCTTTTTAGTCATACAGAACGATACCCTGGTTTACGAAGACTACTGGCGAGGACAAAGCGTAGATTCAAAGCATATTTCTTGGTCAGTTTCTAAATCATTTACGAGTGCATTGATCGGAATTGCCTTGAAAGAAGGCCATATCAAAAGCCTGAACGAAACCGTAGATTCTTATGCTCCAATATTGAAAGGCTCGGGATACGACGGGATAAAGATTGAGGATGTGCTTGAAATGTCATCAGGTGTTGGTTTCGATGAAACTTATAGTGATCCCGAATCAGATATTTCAAGATGGTGGGCAGGATTTACCCAAGGAGATTCCCAAGACGAATTCGCAGCCTCTCTGCAAAGAGAATTAGAACCTGGGACATTTAACCGATATATCAGCATCAATACGCATGTTTTAGGGATGGTTCTTGTAGCCGCAACCGGCAAAAGCGTTACCGAGTATATGCAGGAAAAGCTTTGGGAGCCCTTAGGTATGGAGGACGATGCCTATTGGTTGATTGACAAAAAAGGAATGGAAATGGTCCTTGGCGGCTTAAATGCCACGGCAAGGGATTATGCCAAATTGGGTCAACTCTATCTTCATAAAGGAAAATTTGGAGGAGAGCAGCTGGTGCCTGCAGATTGGATAGAAAAGTCCGTGAATCCTAATAAAGAGCATTTGCTACCAGGCAGTGAAAACTCAAGCTCTCCCGCCTTTGGATACGGATATCAATGGTGGATTCCGGATGGTGATGAGGGTGAGATGATGGCCATTGGCGTGTATAACCAATACATCTACATTAACCCAACTACGCAAACAGTAATTGTGAAAAATTCCGCCAATCAGAATTACAATGATAGCTCAAATCCCCATGGCTCTTCAATAGTCCACCTCGATTTATTTAGGGAGATTGCTAAAATGAACTGAACCAGTAGAGTTCTTTCTATCATGCCGAGTAATGAATCTCACTCGCTTACTGCAATATGCCCCACTTCATTTACCCGGGCATTTAAACCTGCTGTCCTCAAAACTTCAGCGGCCTTTTCATTTAAACCGGAATCATGTAAACCCTTAAGTAACTCAGCTGCCCCACCCCAAATATCCTTTGCCTCCATAGTTGGAGGAACTCCTCCATAATTACCATCAGCATCTCTCTTGCAGATATTTAATCGCTCCCGGTCGGCATCATGGAATTCATAAAAAGCTCGCATAAAACTCTCATCGGATCTAATGATCCGAATCAATTCCATCAGCTCAGCTGATTGAGCATCGTCATCATAATTTGCATACCATGGCACAATAGCGATCGGCGCAATACAGTCCAAACTAAAGGCAAATTCATTCTTCACGAGCTGACCTTTTTCTTTTCTATATACAGTGTAGTAGGACTCGATGGAGCCGGACCAATTCGCTCCAATCAAGAGAATTCCATTGTCCTTCAAATTATCAGAAAACCAATTGAGGGCATTATCAAAGAAAGGATTATCAAAATAGAAAAGAACATTAAAGCATCGAATGATATCTTTCGGCTCAATACTTACTTGCCCAATTCCACCTCGCTTGAATTTCAGTCTATCGGTTTCATAGCCTTTGATCGGATCTATTTCCAATCGTGGTAATGCTTCAGGATCTTGAGATGAACTGCCTAGAAGCTCTTCAACTAATGCCTCAAATCTGGCCTCAGTTGCTTTGGAATCCGATAGCAGTTCATTCCAATTTTCTAAAGAAGGCATAGCAGGTTGAAAATAAACCGTCTTCTTATTTTCATCCAGTGTGGCATAATTTCCTTGATCATCAAAAACCAGATAAACGGGTAAAGAGGGATCAACTCCCGTAGTGTTCCAATCTGGAAAAGCCTTAACCGTATCCAGAGTGGTATATGGAGGGAAACCACATCCTATATCCAACATGTCCACATCCTTTCGATCACCAAATTCACTGGCTTTCATTAAATTATCCATCGCCACATGTCTACCCGGTATAGTAATAGGAGGAACCCTCCCCTCCCATGCACCTGGTAAGATTCTGGCTAGCAATGAGCCCAGAGTCTGCGCAGTAATAAGGGATAAATCCCTTCCCGGATAGTTTGCCATCTGGCAAAATCGACACATTCGTTCTACAAAAGCATAAACATCTGGTCGGTCTATTGGTAATTTTTCAAGTTCCTTTTTAAACTCTTCCGATAGTTTCCCATCGAAGTATCGCGAATTAAGGTCTTCTATAAAATGAAGTATGTCCATGGTAAAAGTGGTTTAAGAAATGAGAAGGCCTCATTTGTGGTGATGAAAAATCGAAAAAATTGAAACTGTTTGCTGTTCCGATTTAAGGTAATCATTCCAGAGAACTATTCATAAAATCCAATTTTCCTGCCTCTTGGTTTATCAGGCGGTGGCAGAAAACGTGGTCCAATGGATATTTATAGTTCTGATTCAAAGCTCCTTGTTTAGGCCATTTGACTTACCTAACTTTTGGAATGATTTAACCAGCTAAATCATCTGCTATGAAGAATTTAAACTATGGTCTTTTCTGGCTCGGACTGAGCTTAGTCTTGATTTCCTGTGCGACGGATTCGATCTCCTTGGCAGAAGAAAACCTTGAAATAACCCGAAGGGAAGTTCTCTCTTATGATAAAGCTTCCAATACGATTTCCTTTAACAATGATGAAAGTGATGGGCTAGCCATACTAAAGAATGTATCCTTCGAGACCGGAATTATTGACCTTGAAATCAAAGGTGAAAATGTTCAAGGCAAAAGCTTTGTGGGGATAGCTTTCAATGTTCAGAATGACTCCACTTATGAAGCCATCTATTTCCGTCCTTTCAACTTCCTGGCCGAGGAACAAATCCGTAGAGAACATTCCATGCAATACCTCGCTCATCCCAAAAACACCTGGTTCTATCTAAGAGAAAACTTCGAAGGTCAATACGAAGCCGAATTCCCAAGACAACCCAATCCAGATGACTGGTTCAAAGTCCAGGTAAAAGTTGATGATAGCTCTGTCCAAGTTTGGGATCCGGAATCCAACACGGAGTTGCTCAAAGTTGGTCGACTCGACCAAAGCAAATCTGATAAAATTGCCTTATGGATGGGATTTGATTCCAAAGGCTCATTTAGGAATTTGAAAATCTTGGATTAAACCCTTGAAAAACGCTTGATATGAAAATCCGAATCGCGCTAATACTTTTTCTCCTCCCCCTCCTATCCTTTGGACAAATAGGAGATTATTTTCGAAGCTCTAATCGCTATGTCTTCGGGAATGATAAACTGAAATCGGCTTCCATCAACTCCGCAGACCTGGATTCGGATGGAGATTTAGACATTATGGTGGGCAATGGAAGACATTGGGTACAGCATAATGAAATCTACCTCAATAATGGGAATGGTCTATTTCATGTTGCTTATAATCTTGGCCAATATAGATCTACCACATACGCTGTGAAGGCCGCGGATTTTGATGGAGATGGAGATCTGGATTTAGCTACAGGAAATGATCGAGCGCCCAATCGACTTTTTAAAAACGATGGATTAGGGAATTTTGAGGAATACGGAACCTTCGGTGGTTCCTACACCAATACCCGGGACATCACTTTGGGCGATATTGACGGAGATGGAGATGTGGACATTTTGGTTTGCAACAGATTTTACCAAAATGAAATTGCTCTGAATGATGGCTCAGGAAACTTTGAAGAGATCGTACTCTTCGGCGAAACGGATGATGCCACCCTGGAAGTACATTTGATTGACTTGGATAAAGATGGTGATCAGGATTTATTGGTGGCCAATAGAAACGAGCAGCAGAATTACATCTACATCAATGAGGGTCTAAGCTTTGAGGAAAAAATCCCTGTGGGAAAAGGTGGAGACGACACACGATCTATTGCTGCAGCCGATCTGAATGGAGATGGACTACTTGACATCATCGCTGGCAACCTTAATCAAGAAAACCAGATCTGCTTTGGGAATGCCCTAGGTTCCGACACCGAATGCATAAATCTGAGCGAGTTCAAAAATGAGAGTTATGCCATTGATGTGGCGGATTTTGATCTTGACGGTGACATGGATTTAGTCGTTGGAAATTCCGAACAAGAAAACCGGTTGTATATCAATGACGGCGATGGACAGTCCTTCACAAGTTTGGCCTTGAGTGCCTATACACATGACACCTATGACATCAGGTTTGTGGACCTCAATAATGATGGATACCCGGATATAGTTGAGTCCAATAGTGATGAGCTCAATTTTTACTATATCAATATTCTAGGTCGGGAATAGTGTCAAGAAGCTGAATCCATAATTATTATGGGTAATTGAACCATTTTGAAGAGATGGCTCTTTAAAGGGGTTAAAATTGAGACTCAATTACCCAACAAATGAATACTAAAACGATCAAAATTCTCTACTTCGTAGGGACTGGACTACTTACAGCCTTGATGCTTTTCTCTGCTAGTATGTATTTTCTGAATTATGAAATGGTGGCGGAAACCTTTACCAATTTGGGATTCCCATCTTTCATCATTTATCCTCTGGCTACAGCCAAAATTCTCGGTCTGATTGCTCTATGGTCAAATTTCTCTGACACCATCAAGCAATGGGCTTACGCTGGCTTTTTCTTTAATGTCCTTTTGGCGGCAGGTGCACACCTGAATGCTGGAGACGGAGAGGCAGGAGGAGCTATTGCAGCTTTGGTTTTCCTAGGCATTTCATTCTTGGCCGGAAGAAAGCTGAGCTAAGAGATTCCAAAAAAGCTAAATCAGAAAGTCCCGCTATGGGACTTTTTTTATGCCGAATTCCCTACTGAATCTGTCATTCGTCGCAAAAATCAATACAGGAATTTAAGGCAGGTCATATTTGAAGGAAATAAAAACACACACAATGATCCGGAAAATCTTCACCCTAGCCTTACTTGTTCTTTTACAATCCAATCTGCTTTATTCCCAGACAACTTCGGGAATCAATGGTAATCAATTCATTACTGAGAGCCTCTTTTCAGAAGTCCTTGGACAGGAAAGAGAATTCTATGTTAAGCTGCCAGAATCTATCCGTGATAACCCAAATCAAAAGTACCCTCTGGTTTTAGCCATTGACGGAAAAGTCCTCTTGCCAACCATTTCGGATTTCCATAATTACTACAATGGAGGATATACTCCCGAAATGATTCTGGTTGGAATCTCCAACTCACATAATCGGACAAGAGACTTGACTCCGTCCAAAATCGACGAAAGGTATGGAATGCCATATACAGAGGAGAATGGAGAAGCTTCCAAATTCTTGGAGTTTATTAGTCAAGAATTGCTTCCGCATCTAGAAGCCAACTATCCATTGACTAGCCATAGAACTCTCATTGGACATTCATATGGTGGTCTCTTTGCCATCTATACCTTCCTGGAGAAGCCTGATCTTTTCTCCAATTATCTCGCAATAGATCCAAGTTTAGCCTGGGACGACCAGGTTCTTCTTCATAGGTCCGTAGAGAAAATGCCTTCTAAGGATTACTCTGGCAAATCTGTTTACGTCACGATGGGTGGGCAATTGCATATGCAAAATTCCAAAATCACCATTGACAACGTGATGGAGGATTCGACGGACTATACCCTGCACTCTCGTTCGATTATTCAATTCACAGAACTAATGGAAAAGCAGTCTGAGAATGGACTT
This sequence comes from uncultured Limnohabitans sp., assembly GCA_964562785.1. GTDB lineage: Bacteria > Bacteroidota > Bacteroidia > Cytophagales > Cyclobacteriaceae > Algoriphagus. Next base: position 25,572 of record CAZLUY010000691.1, read on the forward strand.
AAATACGATTGGAAATTCTATCCCAATGACCTGCATGGAACGGTACCTTTTCCATCAATAATGGATGGGATGATTTCTCTTTTCAACTGGTATCAGATGGAGAATACAGATCGAATAAATTCCTTTGACACCAGCATGGATGAACTTCGACAGATCATCAATCACCGGGCAGAGAAGTTAGAATCGAATTTTGGATATGCTGTTCCTCCCTACCCGGAAGAATTGCTAAACATGTCAGGCTATATGAATATGGATATGGAGAATATGGACAAGGCTAAAATGTATTTCGAGATGGGTTTGAAATTTTATCCTTCAAGCCCAAATGTCTATGATTCTATGGCTGATTATTTCGAGCGAAATGGAGAACTTGAAAAAGCGCTGTCGTTCGTTCAAAAAGCCTATGACATTAACCAAGGAGATTACTATCGAGATCGAATGGAGGCTTTAAAAAAGAGACTCTAATCACTAGAGTCTAGGCATATTTTTTGAAAAGGATGGGCATCACTGCTCATCCTTTATGCATTTATCTCCTAGAACACTTTTTTTATCAATTCTTCTTTGCATAAGCTCTATTGGCTCTGCCTTTGGACAAACCTGGCAAAACCCTTCAGAGCGATATTCAGAAGCCTATAAAAAATATCTGGGCGCCACCTGTCCTCTTCCTGAGGATGAAATCAGTCACTTTGTCTATTTCGCAAGAGATAGAGAACTAATCAAAGATCACCCCCTGCTGCACGCAGATCGCTTTCAAGGTGCTCAGATCATGTATTCATGGAGGCAACTAGAACGCCAAAAAGGGCAATACGACTTTTCCATTATCCATGAGGATCTAGCGTATTTAAATGGCTTTGGAAAAAAGCTCTTCATCCAAATCCAAGACGTCACTTTCGATTCCCGCTATAAGGCCATTCCCGAATATCTTTTGACAGATGAATATGATGGAGGAGCTATTCAACAAGAGGACGACGAAGGTGTCGAAGGGGGTTGGATTGCTAAAAGGTGGAACAAGAAGGTTCAAGAGCGATTCGCTCTTTTCCTCACCGCCCTTGGACAAGAAATGGATGGCAAAATTGAAGGAATTAATCTTCAAGAAACCGCAGCCTCCGGTTCTTTAGATCCGAGCTTTTCAGAAGCTAAATACCTCGAAGGAATCAAAGCGAACATGCTAGCTCTCAAGAAGGCATTCCCAAAATCCACCACCATGATTTATGCGAATTTCTTCCCAGGAGAGTGGCTTCCATTTGAGGACAAGGGGTATTTAAGGAGTATTTATGCCTATGGTGAAGAGATAGGTGTTGGCTTAGGAGGGCCTGATCTGATGGTCAGGCGTAAGGGTCAACTCAACCATACTTTAGCTTTGATGCATGAAGGAGAGTTCACTGTTCCTTTAGGCATTGCTGTTCAAGATGGGAATTACGTGGGTCAGACTGGAGCAGATGCTGACTATAAGGAAGGAATAGAAAACCAATCCACCGATTCTCCCAATCTCGTACCTCTTTTAAGAGCTTTCGCAGATGATTTTCTAGGGGTTAGTTATATGTTTTGGGTCAACCAAGAGCCTTACTTCGAGGAGCAGGTACTCCCTTGTTTCACAAACAAAAAGGGGCTATAAGCCCCCTTGTGATAGTTTTGGTTTAGTTTTTAAGCAGCTTGCTCTTTATTCATCCAATCCAAAATAAAGGTTCCTGCCCTACCGATAATAAAAGTAAGAAAGCCGAAAAGTGGAGAAAGAAGAGCAACCTTCAAACCACCGGCAACTAAGGAAGGATCGGCATCTCCTACAGCCTCTAAGGCATCGAATGCCAGGATGAGTCCAAGGATAGAATTGAACAAACCGATTACCATTCCCAGCAGGGCAGCTTGCTTGGCCAGAGATTTATATTTCTCAAAGGCCACCTGGTCTTTACTGAGTTGACGGGAAGCCATCACGATAAAAATCAAGGCTAAAATGAGGCAAATTAAGACAAGTGTCATCCCAACTGGCCCGCCTTCAATGAAGCGATCTATGATCACTAAAACAGTGGCTAAGGGAGAGGATTGTGTAAGTAAGGGGAGCATCATAAGATTTTCTTTTTGGTTTTGATCGAATGTAGCTCAATCCCAAACCACATTTATTTCAAAGCGACCGATGACCAGTTTAGGAAGTAAGAATACCTATTTCATCGGATTTTTGAAATTCCTTTGAAGTCTTCGGTCATTCCCCGGCTTCAATTCGTCGTTCATCGCAGAATCTTTGGGAATCGTATTTTTTCATCAATCTTTAAGTATTCATGAATATCAAAAAACTAGGTAAGGAGCTTTTAATCGAGTCGCTAAAGCAGGGTCTTCTCTGTGCAGGCATTTTGCTTTTCTTCACCTTTTATTTTGGAATTACCCTGACGAACCTCGCTCCTGCTTTCACCTTCGGTTTATTTCTGCTGCCAGTCACATTTATTACAGCAAATGTTTTCAGTAAACGACTCATACCAAACTATCTAATCACCGAGAAATACTTCCAGTTTGGGCTTTACTCAGTCTACACCATTATCATCTCTGTTTTTTTCATCGTGATTTCATGCTTTTACGGTTTGATCATCACGGATTCTTTGGTGAATCTGGAAAGAGAATTTCTAGCTACAAAAAATCTATACCTAATCATTATTGGGGTTTATATGGTGGTATTGGTGGTTTCTCTATTTGCAGTATATCGCGAGAGCTTCAAAATCAATCTGAAGAATCAAGAATTACAATATGCTCTTTTGGATGGTCAGCTACAGCTTAAAAAAGAGGAGCTCAGCTACCTGAAAATGCAGATACATCCGCACTTTTTGTTCAATACATTGAATACCATTTATGGCTCTGCGATATCTCAAAGAAAAAGCACGCCAGACCTGATTCTCAAGCTTTCCAACCTTCTGGATTATATCCTGTATCAAACCAAAAAATCCCTTGTACCACTTAATCAGGAAATCGATCACTTAAAGGATTATATAGCTCTTGAAGAACTTAGACATGGGAAGAATCTTGAAGTCAAGACATCATTTCCCAAACGTTCCGATGATATTTTAATTCCCCCCATGCTTTTGCTCCCTTTTCTGGAAAATAGTTTCAAACATGGAAAAGGTTACGACAAGGCAGCATTCATAGATCTTGCCATTGAAACAGAAAATGATACCATATCCTTCTCACTTAAGAACTCATTTGAGAAAGCCGTTGAGCCGAAATCCGAGGACTCTTCAGGCATTGGTCTAGCCAATATTAAGAAGCGTTTGAACCTGATTTATCCAGATGCACATGAATTGCGCATTGAGCCGGGCAAGGGTATTTATGAAGTGAAATTGAAACTGGAAACTGATAAAGTCAATACAAATGAATTGCCTGATTATTGATGACGAGCCTATAGCCCAGGACATCCTCAAAGGATTTGTGTCTAAGGTAGACTACCTCAACCTGATACAGACCTGCTCGAATGCAAACGAAGCATTCAATGTAATTCAGGAGCAGCAGATAGATTTGGTTTTCCTGGATATCAATATGCCAGGGATTGATGGCATGGCATTGGCCAAAATCATCCCCAAGGAAATCAAGGTGATTTTCACCACTGCATACAGAGAATATGCGATTGAAGGTTTTGACCTGGAAGCAGCAGATTACCTCCTCAAGCCTATAGCTTTTGACAGATTTTTGAAGGCAGTTTCAAAGGTTAAAACTCAGGACTCTTCAGAGTCAACTACCTCCACCGATTTTATTTTTGTCCGACAGGATAGGAAAATGGAAAAGGTGCGATTTCAAGAGATATCCTATATAGAGAGCTACTCGGACTACCTCAAAATCCACCTCCCAGGCAAAACTTTAATTGTGAGAGAAAGTATCAGCAGCTTTTTTGAAAAGCTCCCAAAAGATCAATTCATTCGATTCCATAGATCTTTCATAGGTCGACTTGGAGCTATAGAATCCTACACTCATGAGTACATTCAAATCGATGGGAATGCACTGACGATAAGCAGGTCTTACAAAACGGAGGTTCTGGAAAAACTAGGAGAATTTGAATAATTCAATAGGGATTTAGAAAGGCCAGGAATCCTGAAGCTTTTCCCCATTTGCCATAGCGTCCAACTCATCTTCATTCATTAAACACTCCTCCAGATCCTTGATAATTTGCTCTTGATCAAGGAATTGACCAATAAGAACAAGCTCATTCATTCGATCCCCGAATTCTTTATCCCATCTGGATTCAATCCATTTCTGATTATCCAAATAGGAGGCATATCGGATTCTTTGTTGGAATGGCATCGAGGCCCACCAAACACCTGCTGGCTCTGCCTTAAGGCTTCCTCCTGCCTGTGACCAAGAAATAGCCTCATTCATTCGAGATCCCAGATAAAAGAGCCCCTTACTTCTTATGATACTTGCTGGCCAATTGGCCTGGATGTAGCTCCAAAATCTATCTGGATGGAATGGCCTTTTGTCCTTGAAAACAAAGCTGCTGATTCCATATTCCTCGGTTTCAGTAGTATGTTCTTTCTCTAATTCTTCCATCCAAGCCTCGGATGCGGATTCAAAATCCTCATCATACAAACCTGTATTTAGAATTTCCTTAAGCCCGACATTTCCTTTTTCAGTTCGGATAATTCTCGCCTTAGGGTTTAGCTTTTGAAGAATGGCTTCCAATTCATCAGCATGCTCCTTGGAAACCATATCACATTTATTCAGAAGAATAACATTCGCAAATTCAATCTGATCCGTGAGTAGATTCACGATAGATCTTGTGTCCTCCAGATCGTCATTCATCACTCTGGAAACAATGGTATCCGGACTTCCAAAATCGTTGTAAAAATTAAATGCATCTACGACGGTAACCAAGGTATCCAATCGACTTACATCACCCAGAATTGCCTGATCATCCTCGTCTACGAATGTGAAAGTCTGCGCTACGGGCAGAGGCTCAGATATTCCTGAACTTTCTATTAACAAATAATCGAAACGACCTTCCTTAGCAAGTTTTCTCACCTCTACCATCAGATCCTCGCGAAGGGTACAGCATATACAGCCGTTGCTCATCTCGACAAGCTTTTCCTCTGTTTTGGAAAGAGTATTACCGTTTTGGATGAGTTTTGCATCCACATTCACCGCACCCATATCATTGACGATTACGGCTACTTTTAGTCCTTCCTTATTATGAAGAACATGATTCAATAATGTTGTTTTACCAGCTCCAAGAAATCCACTCAGAACGGTTACTGGTAGTTTATCAATAGTGGTCATAGTACTTCGGCGTCTTCAATTATAAAAGTCATCTCCTCCACGTCATCAGCATTGAGCTTCAGGCTTCCTCTTACCGTTACAATTTCATCGACTTTCATTCTTGGAATTTTGGAACTTGTGTATACGACTGCCACAGATTCAGGACCCGCACCTCCACAAAAGAAGCATTCAGCCATAGGGTACTTTGAAAGGATCATCAGCTGGTCATTGTCTATATCTAGTGGAATATGAAAGCCTTTGAGTTCGACTTCCTTTCCTTCGAGAGCCTTTAATTCATCCGTGAATTCCGGATAGAAGAAATACATCTCAAAATCCCGGTTTAGCTTTTGGGTGAATGGTACCTTTTGAAAGAGTGCCCAAAGATCAGGCTCAAAGTTGTCAACAGGGCTCGATGCGCCCATCCAAAAAGCGCTAAGCAAGACAAGAACTAATTTGACGGCAATTTTCATGAATTAGAAACCAATATTATCGCAACAAAGTTGCAATTAAATCCAATTATTCCCTAGCTCTTGCGATTTTTTAGGAGCGGTAATAGGCTCAAAAATTTTTAAATATGGAGGCTTTATATAAATGGTCAATTACCACTCTTCAAAAACATTTTTAGGCAAAAAATCCTCTTACTAACTTCCGCCTTCAGCGGAAAAATCACCAATATGAAAATCAAATCCTTACTGGTGCTTTTAGCTTTAAGCTTAAGCACTCTCCAAGCCCAGGAACTAACAAGCGAATTGTTAAATGGACTACCTCTTCGGAACATTGGTCCAGCCACCATGAGTGGTCGAATTGTAGATCTGGCAGTCTTAGAGTCGGACCCCTATACATTCTATGCAGCCACATCAACTGGTGGTGTTTGGAAAACCAGTGACAACGGGATCACTTTCGAACCCATTTTTGAGAACGAAGCCACTCACTCTGTTGGAGCGATTGCCCTAAATCAGAATCATCCGGATATTATCTGGGTAGGTACTGGAGAGCGTGCAAACCGCCAAAGTTCATCCTGGGGTGATGGTGTCTACAAATCCATGGATGGAGGTAAAACCTGGAAAAATGTTGGCCTAAAAGATTCTCATCACATTGGAAGAATTGCTCTTCACCCTACAGACTCTTTAGTCGCTTATGTAGCAGCTATGGGTCACCTCTGGGGGCCAAATGAAGAGAGAGGCCTGTACCGCACCAAGGATGGTGGCGAAACGTGGGAAAGATTGATTTATGTAGATGAAGATACTGGGGTTGTGGATGTGGCTATGGATCCCTCTGACCCGAACATTCTATATGCAGCCACCTACCAAAGAAGAAGGAGACCATATGGTTTTCATGGAGGTGGTCCTGGAAGTGGACTACATAAATCCACCGACGGAGGTGAAACCTGGACTGAGCTCACAAATGGACTTCCCGAGGGAGATTATGGACGGATTGGTATATCTATCTATAGAAGCAATCCGGAAGTTGTATTCATCTCACTTGAGCAAGGCTTCCAATACAATGCCTCTACTGCTTATAATGAAAGAAGAGCTGGACTTTATAGAAGTAAAGACAAAGGTGAGAGTTGGGAGCTGATGAGTGACTGGAATCCAAGGCCCATGTATGCTTCACAGCCTTTGGTAGATCCAAGTGATGAATCAAGAATTTACATGATGAACCAGTATAGCTATTCTAGCGATAGTGGTAAAACCTTTACAGCTCCAAGGCAATCACTTCATGGCGATGATAGAATTCTTTGGGTAAACCCAAAAGATTCACGACATGTGATTAAAGGTGATGACGGTGGAATTGGTATTTCCTACGATAGAGGAATCAAATGGCTTTGGGTAAGTAACCTTCCACTAAGCCAATACTACAGAGTCGCAGTAGATAATGCTAAACCATACAATGTCTATGGTGGATTACAGGACAATGGAAGCTGGGTTGGCCCAAGTGAAACTTATCGTAGCGATGGTATCATCAATTCAGATTGGAAAAAACTTGGAGGAGGCGACGGCTTCCTTAATCTGGTAGATCGAAATAATCCTGACGTGGTCTACACCGAGTCTCAGTATTTAGGCTTGACCAGATTAGATATGAAGACTGGTCAGAGACAAGATATCAGACCCGGTGATCCGCTGGGGCGAATCGGTCCTAGAAGGAATTGGGATTCCTGGGGTCCTGGGTTACCAGAACCAGAATTAGGAAACGCGATGGCTCCTGGCAACTGGGATGGTCCATTTTTTCTTTCTCATCATGATGAGAACACCATCTATGCAGGAACTAATGTATTATGGAAGAGTACAGACAACGGAGCCACTTGGAAATCTCTTGGTGACTTGACTACCAAAGTAAATCGCCGAGAGTTGCTCATCATGGGACAAAGACCAGATGAGAACACGGCTTCTTTGGACGATGGTATTCCATATTATCCTACCCTAACAGCTGTGGCTGAAGATTTACATACTCCAGGAATGCTATATGCCGGAACCGATGATGGACTTCTTCAGGTTTCCTGGGATGATGGACAAACTTGGAATGATGTCACCAGTCAACTCTCTGGACTACCAAAAGAAACTTGGATTAACACCTTTGAGCCCTCTTCGCATGAAGCAGGTCGCGCATATGTCGCCATAAACAATTACCGAAACAATGATTTCAAAAATTACATCTATCGATCGGATGATTATGGAAAAACCTGGACCTCTGTTGTAGGTGATTTACCGGAAGATCGAGTGGCCAGAACGCTTCGTGAGGATCCAAAAAACCCTAATCTACTTTACCTGGGAACTGAAATCGGACTTTTTGTGACCATCGATGGAGGTAATCATTGGGCAGAGCTGAAAAGCAATATGCCTACCCTTCCTTTCAATGATCTAGTTATTCAGGAAAGAGATAACGATTTGGTTCTGGGAACACACGCTCGTGGTGTTTGGATTCTTGATCACCTGAGCGCCCTACAGGAAATGACTCCTGAAACTCTTCAGCAGCCTATGGCCTTGTTTTCTATAGATGATGCAGAGATCATCAATTATACAAGAGATGGTGCTCATACGGGAGACATGTACTATCGAGGAGAAAATCCTGCCTTCGGCGCAGCGATTGACTATTATTTAAAAGACTCTCTTAGCAAAGACGATATCAAACTAACCATACACGATGCTTCTGGTGAAATAGTGGATGAGGTTAAACTCAATACTAATGCAGGACTTCATCGAGTTATGTGGGGCTTGAGATATCAAGTAAAAACAGAAAATGGCGGAAGATTCGGAATGCGAGGGCCTTATGTGATCCCTGGTCTTTACACAGCAAAGCTTGAAATGGGTGAAGAAAGCATGACCAAAACTTTCCGAGTAAGTGATGATCCTAGGTTAAATGTATCTCTTGATGTTCGCAAGGAGTGGACAGCTTCTCAAATGGAGGTATTGGAACTTTATAAACTAGTTTCTGAAGATCGAGCTGATATCCAAAAGCTAAGCAATCAGTTAGCCAAGCTTAAAAGGGATGAGGTGGAGTATAATGAAGAATCCGCCGAACCTTTGAATGAAATTAGCAGAAAGTACAGAGAACTGAATAGTAGAGTACGAACCCTTTACTCCAGAATAGGAAACTATATCGGCCCTTGGACTACAGATCAGAAATCTCAATATGCCTATTATCAGAGCATGAGAGAAAAACTGATTGGTGAAAGAGATGAGGTCATCAAAAGTACCGTTCCTAAAATCAATCGTGGACTTAAAAAAGAAAATAGATTAAGTCTGGAAAAATAAAGACCTAAAGAATAGAAAGCCCTGATGAGATTCGGGGCTTTTTTGTTGGCTCAAAAGATGGGTAATTTCAGTATATTTCTATCAGAGACATTAATCCCCTGATTATGGCAACGACCCCAGAACACGATGAAAAAGTAGCTAATTTGACCTTTGCTGGTGTATATCCACACTATGTTACTAAGGTGGAGAAGAAAGGCAGGACCAAGGAAGAACTTCACGAGGTCATTGAATGGCTTACCGGTTTCGATGACAATAAGCTTAATGAATTGATTGATTCAAAGGCCACTTTCCGAGAATTCTTTGAAGAGGCCGAAGTCAACCCAAATGCAGAGCAAATCAAAGGCGTAATCTGTGGCTATAGAATTGAAGAAATCATCACTCCCCTAACAAGGCAAGCAAGGTATCTGGACAAACTTGTGGATGAGCTGGCCAAGGGGAGAAAAATGGAAAAAATTCTGCGTCAAGCATAAGACACTAACAATTTGTCCACTCAAGAAGCCCGTCAATCCTTTACAGACGTTGAATCTTGATTTGATCCAAGCATATCATACGTGATTTTAAAAGTAGGATATGAACCAAGGTTTTCGGGAGATTCATCCGAGCCTCTTTGGACAATTATTTCGGTATCAAGGTGCTCGGTAACAAGAAACTCAGAAACCTTATCAATTAAGTTTTGAATTCTTCCATCTCTCACGCTATCCACATTTTTTTCAGTTGTCAGTTGACGAATAGCTTCATCCAGACTTAAGGAATCTGTGCCTACTTTTTCAAAAACAAAGGTTTCAAATTCCTCTATATTCTTTTGGTAATCAGCACCTGATTGATTGAACTCCATCCCAATCATTTCCTCAGAGATTGCTTCAGAATATAGTCTTTCATCTACATAAAAATCCATGATAATGGCTAAACCATCCTTCTTTCTTTCCAGGTCGAGGAGCTTATCTAGTTGCCTGTATTGCTTATTACTTGGAATGGTGTCGCTGTAGCTGAAAACCATCTCCTCTAACTCCTTTGGATCTCCACCAACTAAGCCAACCAGAAAATCTACAGGGGCCAATACGGTTTTATCGATAACGTTTTTGAATGTCTCCCAAACAATTTTACCCACATTTAACTCAGGATCATTGAGATCCCCACTCACAGGAATATCCAACTCGACATCACCATTCCTGTCAGTAAGTAAAAAAAAAGCGAACTTCAATGGGATGCTATATAGACCCGCATCACTCGTTTCAAGAGTGGCATTCTTCACAAGAAGCTTATTTTCACTTTCAATCTGGCCATCAACAATTTTAGTTTGGCAGTAATAGTACATATCTCCTTCCAAGGCCGAATGCCCAGTGTAATAATTGGTATAAATGTTTAAGTCTGGAAGTAGGAAGTTTTCTAAAGAAATATCGAGGGTTAGGTTATTGTAATCATTGGGGAAAATACCTAAGGATGCAAGAAGATTACCTCTATTGTTAAGTTTCATGGTAGAATTAACTTCCAGCCAATCTGTATCATTGGTAATATCTTTTGTGTCAATCTCTATTTCAGTAAGGCTATAATTAAATGGTTCCCCAGTTAGATTATCACTGTAGTCCAGCTTCCCATTGGTTAAAACAAACTCATCTATTTTGTAGATCAGCATTTGATCAGAAGTGCCTGGATCATCGTTAAATGTTGAATCCTGCTCTCCTTCTAGCCCAAAAATTCTGAAAAAATTATTGCTTGCTGAATCAAGTTGAAAATAGGCGTAGGAATCAATGACTTCAATTTTATTCACATGATAATCTGTGTTATAGTAGTCAATTTTATCTGCTAGTAAATTGACTTGTTTGGCTCCTAGAAAAAGCTTGTCATCGAAATCTTTCATTTCAAGATCAAAGACTGAAGCTTCCAAAAACATGATTAGCTTTTCATACTCATAAATATTGCCTGAAACGCCTAGATTAAAATCAATGGTGCCATTCAAAGAACTTAACTCTACTGACTCCCGCGCATCCTCATAAAATGGGTCTAGGTATAGTTTGGTTACATCGAGATTTGCGTCGAGCTCCCCGGAATTTGGGTCAAAATCAAAATTTGCCTGAAATCTCCCACCTCTTCTCATATCAAAAGCTACGTCAGCAGAGCTCTTCTCTGATTGGTCCCAGCTGATAAGCGGAATGGATAGGTCTATTCCTGGTACATCCGTAACATTGCCTATTACACGATT
>CAZLUY010000692.1:0-2338 GCA_964562785.1 uncultured Limnohabitans sp.
GATTTTGGATATTTTGGATCAAAAGTGGAGATATCATTTAAGTGATCTACACCGTGATATTCAAGGAAAGAACCCTGGTCATCGAAATTTCTATCTGCTCCAATAAAGTAGTAAGATTCATAGCCATTCTTTTTTAGCTGACTTATCAGAGAATTATGTCTCGGGTATTCTTCATGAAGGCTGAGAAAGCCTCTTTCACCAAAGGGTAAACCACTCAAAATGCCGGGTAGAATGCCGAAGGTTCTGCCAGTTGAGGAAATTGCATTATTCCATACCAGACTGTGTTGCTCCAGGCTATCTAGAAACGGCGTAAAACTTCCCAAATAAGCCCCATTACCAGAATATGCTTTACCCATACTTTCAATCAATACAAATACAATGTCTGGCTTTGATTCAAGGCTATCGAAAAAAGGACTTAAAACGTCTGGAAATTCGGCAGAGTAGCTGAATGGATACCTATTATCGGTGTATTCCTTTTTTACAAATAAATCTTCATTGACGGATCTGAGATAGAAGTCAAAATAAAATTCACTTGGGTATAAAAAGTGATCAATGCTGGCTTGAGCGAGGAACTCTACCTTATTTAACTGGACATTTCTCTTGATTACGTCTTGCTCTTCAGGTAATAAATCGATTATAAGGAGTCTAAAAATGAGCCCAATGAATAATCCTGAACTCATGACAAGCAGGAATTTTGGTGAAAGTGCGAATCGGCGACCTCCGAAATTGATAAGCCAGATTAATCCTGAAAGAAATCCGACAAGTAAAAATCCGTTGAGCAAGTTGAATTGACCGCTAGCCTCGATGGTTAGCAACATGTCATCATAGCTATAAGCGAACAGATCTTTCCCAAGAGGTACTAATGTGGTTTTAAAATAAAACAACAAAACTCCTTGAATGATTAATAAGAGTGGGAACAGTAGTAGAACTAAACCTTTGGCGACTCGTTCCGCAAAAAATTGAATAATCAAAAAAGTAACGAAAACAAGCCCTAGAAAATAAAGTTGCCAACTTAAATCAATAAAGAAACTAGGAATAGCGATGCTAATGGCAGGGAAGTCCAATACATGCTCTATGTAAACCAGAGTAACCTCCAGAATCCTTAGAATAAATGAAAGAAGCAAATACATCAATACGCTTCCCCAAAACCACTGGAAGGAGCCAGCAAGCTTTAAGGGCAGATTTGATCGTATGGCCGCTTTTTCAGACATATACTTTTAGTTTTTCTTTTAAACTTAATGAAAAGAAGGGTTGGTGAATTATCTTTATAAGAATAAATGATGGTATGAGTAAATCCAATCTATTAATCGAATTATACAGTAATATTTCTACCACTGGAGCTTTGACTTTCAGTTCGAAGGCTTTAGTAAATAAGTTGGTTGACCAGGTGGATTTATCTCAAGCCAAAATAGTCGTTGAGTTAGGAGGGGGGGATGGAAGCATCACTAAAGGCATCCATCAGAGGATTTCAAAAGATACAGAATTGTATGTTTTCGAAATCAATGAGGCCTTTTGCGAATCGATGAAAAAGGAATTTCAGGGTACCAACGTAATAGTGATTAATGACTCTGCTGAGAATTTGGATCAATACATTAAAAGTGAGAGTGTGGATTTTATTTTTTGCTCACTGCCTTTCACTTTTATTCCAAAGGAAATCTCAGATTCAATCCTTTCAAAATCTTCTGAGTTTCTTGGTTCTAAAGGGAAATTTCTTGCCATTTCATATTCCTTTAAGTTGAGACGTATTTTTAGTAGGCATTTTAAGCACGTTTCCAATGAGTTCACTGTGCGGAATGTGCCTCCTGCATTTGTCTGGTCGGCAAACAATCATTAAAACTGACTGAAAAGGCAACTTTTCCTCTTCCATGCTGGTTTCAAAGGCCTAAACAAAATCAAATGGAAGCTCAACTACCTCAGACCCCAATAAATGTTCCTGAAGGAAAGGCCGTTATCACCCTGGGTGCCGGATGCTTTTGGTGTATCGAAGCCGTTTTTCAAAGGCTTAAAGGTGTAGAAAGTGTTATCTCTGGTTATTCTGGAGGCTTTGTTGAAGACCCTACTTATCGGGAAGTTTGTAATGCAACCACGGGTCATGCTGAGGTGGCGCAGATTATTTATGATCCTGAGATTGTGAGTTTTGAATCTCTGTTAGAAGTGTTTTGGGCGACACATGACCCGACAACTTTGAATAGACAAGGAAACGATGTGGGACCTCAGTATAGATCAGCTGTCTTCTATCATACTGCAGAACAAAAGGAAATAGCTCAGAGCATTAAAAATGAGCTGAATTCCAAAGGTGTTTTTCCTGATCCCATCGTGACGGAGATTACTGAGTTTT
>CAZLUY010000693.1:0-2031 GCA_964562785.1 uncultured Limnohabitans sp.
CTATACAAATGTTGCCAACCATCTTCATAGGATTCGAAAATGATTTTGTCATCCTCCGGAAAAGCAAAGAACCCATATCGGTAAGAAGCAGGGATAGTTTCAGGAGCCTTCCAAAGCTTTTCAGCTTCTCCAGTTGCAAGATCTCCAAGCCAGATTTCCCAAGGTTGATGTCTCCTTTCGAGCAATGACAGTGCAGCTCCCTGTCCTCCCAATCTTTTGATGAATGCTATCCTAGATCCGTCAGGTGACCAGACAGGTTGAGAATAGCGATGAAAGGATGGTGCAATCCACTGAATAGGCTGATCAGCACCATGAAATACTCCTAGTAGTTGGTGACCTCCACGACTTACAGTAAATGCTAGCTTGCTCCCATCTGGGGAATAGCTCATGCTATTCACTGATCCTTTGATCTCAAATAGCTGATTAGGAGAATCAGACGAACCTAACTTATGAGTCCAAACCTTTCCGTTTTTGAGGAAGGCAATTTCATCTCCAGAACCAGTCACGATATCATCGGCTTCCATTACCACTTCCAGCTCTTTGCTGGAAATATTCATTTTCCAAATCTCCACTTTGGGTAGAGTAGGGAGATTGTCGACGTTTACGGTGCTGCTATATAAGTAACCCCCATGATCTCCGCCCCGAACGAAAACCAACCAATCGCCATCTGATGAAAATGTAAGTCCAGTAATTTCCTGTCCATCATCCGTATCAAATGAAGTCATTTTCATGGGTTCAAAGTTGGGTGACTTGGCCATATAAATATTGCGTTTGCCTTGTTCAAACATTGCCCAGGCAATCATTTGACCATCTGCAGAGGCAGTCAATTCTGTCGGGAAAGTGAACTTCCCCAGTTGTTCCATGGTGAAGTTTTGGCTTAAGACGGTCTGGTAAATAAAGGTCAGAGCCAGAATAAAAATTGCGCGATATTTCATGACTTAGTAATTATCGTGGATGTAGTATAGATTCTTTTGAAGTTCTGTTTTGAGCTCGCTAGATGAGATAGGGTAATTATTCATCAGACAAGAGAAATGAAGGATCTTACCGCTTTTTGTAATCAGATATCCTGACAGCGCATTAGCCATACTGAGTGTTCCTGTTTTGGCATAGATATAAGGTGGTTGACCTTCATCCGAAGGGTACCAGTTTCGGATGGTACCAGATTCGCCCCCAGCAGGGAAGTAGGCCTTTATCTTTTCAAGGGGTACCTCTGCTCGAATTTTGTCCAATAGTGCAATAATGGATCTTGGAGTGAACATATTCCTTGAAGAAAGCCCAGAACCATCACTCCAGAGAGGTTCATCCGGTAAATCACTAAGCAGATTCTCCTTGGCATAGTTGATGGCTTCTCTAGTGCTTAGCTTATTGGTCAGCTCATCAGATATCAAAAGCATCAGCTGCTCCGCGAGGAAGTTGTCACTGATCTTCATCATTTGAGCATAGATGCTATCCGCTGGAGCCGTTTGTAATTTTTGAGGATCCATTCCCATGTAACCTTCATTTTGAATCAAACCCACTGGCTTACCCAATTCTTCAGAAAGCCAGATTGCAGTCATTTCTGGAGAGGTAATAAATGGTATGTCTCTTTCAAATGTGCCGGTCCACTCATCAGGTTGCTGGTAGCTGAATTGATTAGTGAATCGATTCCTTTCGAAATCATAGGAAGTCCATTCTTCCGGCTTCTTTGCTTCAAGCTTGCTCTTAAAAATCTCAGGATATATCTCGAAGATTTTGTCTTCTTCCGCTTTGTCAAATCGCACCACATTGCCATAGATAGGAAATGCTGATCGCTCGGTAGCGAAGTAGTAGTTGTACCAATCCCAGGACCACCCCGGCCCGAAAGCCTCTACCTGATCAAAATTATCCAGTAGCACTAGCTTCTTGTCCGAGTCCCTTAGGAAATCTATGGCCGTGCTATCCATAAAATCTGGATGAAGCAAACTGGGGTCTCCTGTTCCCCAAAAGATCAAAGAATCTCCTCTTTCGAGATAGTTGAGACCATTGATTTTTCCATCTCCCAGGATGGTGTAG
>CAZLUY010000694.1:0-4027 GCA_964562785.1 uncultured Limnohabitans sp.
ACCAGATGAATTTTCTGAACCGAGAGACTTCTCTTCATTTTCCTTAACTTTTATTAATCTTAAAAAATCCCAAATCATGAAGAATCTTGTCCTCGCTTTACTCCTACTCTTTGCCTTTCAAACTGTCTCAATTGCACAAGAAAAATACGATAAAGAATTGGCCGAAAAAGTCGGTGCCGATGACTACGGTATGAAGAAGTATGTCATCGCATTTCTCTATCGTGGAGACAAGGTTGATGACTACACCGAAGAGCAAAGAGGCGAGTTGCAAGAGGGACATATGGCAAACATTGGGAGGCTCGCTGAAGAAGGAAAGATGGTGCTCGCTGGTCCATTTTTTGGAAATGAAGATTTGAGGGGCTTGTTCTTTTTTGATGTGCAAAGTATAGAGGAGGCCGAAGCCCTCACCAATTCTGATCCGGCAATTAAAGCTGGTGTACTTAAAATGGAATTAAAGGAATGGTATGGTTCGGCAGCCCTCAACCTTATACTTGAGTTTCATGAAAAGCTTCAGAAAGTAGAAATGTAGTTAGCGCCCACATATCTCTTTGTAGGCACAGTATTTACACTTCTCAACATCCTCGGTTTGATCAAACACCTTCGATTTATCAAAGATTTCCGTGATCAAGCCCTTCAGTTCAACTTCAAACTCTTCGGAAATGGAGGCATAGTCCTCAATCTCCTCCTTCTCCAGGGTTAGGAAAGGTGTGAATTTATCGCTGTATATCTCCCGAACATTGAAAATACCCGGTTTTAGCTTCTTTCGGTTGTCAGGATGGGAGGATTGGTAAAACAAGGCGTACAATAGTGTTTGCATAGCGGCCTTGTTCCTTTTCTTATCCTTTCTATCAAAAAGAGATTCAATTGAGGTGACACTCTTCTGATCCTTTCCAGTCTTATAATCAATCAAACGAACAACGCCATCCTTTTCATCCACCCTATCGATAAGTCCGCTTAAAGCCACCTTTTGGCTTCCTAGGTGTGTATCTATATTAAGATGTGCTTGATATTTGCCCTCGAGGGATAAAACCTTAAAATCACCAGCTTTTGCATCGTAATTCAAAATAGCCTTGATATAATTGATGATTATAGATCTGGCGATCTGCAGTTGACCGCTCAGCTCCAATTCCTCATCAGCATCAAATTTGTAAAACTCCCTAATCGCTATTTCTACAGCCTGAGGGATGGTTTTCTCAAGTCTTTTTATCTCATGCGGGGTTATATCTCTAGGTTTATCCTTTTCGTTGGGCGCATACAAGAGCTCCATGGCATGATGGAGAAGGGTTCCAAAGGTAGAAGGGTCGATTTCCGTAACCACCTCTTCCTTTTCTTTTAAACCCGCGATGTATCGGAGATAAAAGCGCAACCTACAATCGAGGTAAGTATTCAAAGCAGAAGCAGAAAAGGAGGTTCCGTGCTCTTTGTTCACGAAATACCTCTCAAGTCTGCTCAAAACCTCATCGGACTTTGTAACCTTAATCTCCTTGCCTCTCGTGAGATCTACTGGGATAAGTACAGTTTGTGGTTCGGGGATTTCTAGCTCAACCTTCATCTGTTGAATAAAACGGCTCATTTCTCCAGCTTTACCCTGATCTGAAGCTGTTGTATAGATGAAATGAACCTCCTCTGCTCTATGTAGCAAGCGATAAAAGGTATAGGCATAAATCGCATCATTCTGCTCTTGCACTGGAAGTCCAAAAGCTCTTCTGAGATTAAATGGGATCATGGAATTAATTCCTCCACCCGGAGGAAAGCTTCCCTCATTCAAATCACAAATGATGACTCGTTTGAAATCTAGATTTCTTGATTCCAATACCCCCATTATCTGCAAACCCTCTAAAGGTTCTCCATCAAATGGAAGTTTTAGCTCTCTGAATAGCTTTCGGAAAATCTTTAGATAAAAGTCCTTATTGATCTCTTTGGGCTTATTTTCCTTAAATACCTCCTGAATTCTCGTCAATTGCTTAAAAGCCTGATAGAGATAGCTCCTCTGAATAGGGTCGTTTTTGAGGGAAGTGGCCAAATACTGAATAAGCTCTGATAAATAGGCGAATAAATCTCCAGGATCCACATCCCTGAAAATCAACTCAAAAATCTTCCCTCCTGCCGCAAGATCCTTAGCAGGGATATTGATTTGGTTGTTAGCCTTAATGTTTTCAAGGAAACTTGTTACAAACTCGGCATTTGCCTCCTTGAGATAGGATGTAGCAAAAAGGTCGGTAACAGGTTTATGGTAGAAGACAGGATTGTCTTTTTTCTGGCTTATATATCTCTGCAAATCCAGAACTGCATCCAAAAATGAAAAAACCGGAGCATTGCGAATGGGATATCCCATGGTCACATTCAGTTTTTCAATTTCCTCTGGAAGAGAATGTAGCACTGGAAAAAGCAGCTGTTCATCTGGTAGAATGATAACCGTCTCTTCCAAAGATTCTTCATTACCTATTCCCTGTGCAATATGGCCAACAAGATTAGCCTGATTACTTTTCAATGGGATGGAATAGGTCTGAACAGCTGATGCTTTCTTCGAAATACGGTCAGGAATTTCCTCCGGAAAGGTTGGCTCCAAAATCGGATCTCTCTGATAGTCTCTAAAGAATAGCCCCGCCTCCTGGCGCTGTTCTGCCAAATAGTATTGATCAAGATCCCAGAAAATTCCAGCGTCAAATTCACTCACATAATGCTTAATCAATCGCTCCTCAGCGAGCGTAAATGCATTAAAACCAATGAAATAGACTTTTTTATTGGGTTTTTGAACTTGATTCAAATTCTCTACAACTGACCTGTAAATCCTTCCGCCATAGCTCCATCCGAGCACATCAAGATTACTTTGAAACTGTTCATATAACTGTCCCAGAATCTGCCAAAACCGTAAAAACTTCCTTTGCTCCTCTTCACTTTGTTGATCAAAAGATTTCCAAAACTGAGAAATCAATGAACGCTGTTCCTCTGTCAGGAAGCTTAGATCAGATTCCAAAACCTTTTGTTCTGCCAGATTCTCATACACCCTCGGGGCATCCGCAAGGAACTGATCTATATCGTTAAAATCTTTAAGAACTATTTCTCCCCAGAAATAGAATTTCTCAAAAGACTCAGGATCCTGCTGAAGACTTGAATAGATTCGATGCAACTCGAAGATTAAGGTGAGATCATCAGTCGGCTTCTGACCTTTCAAATCGTAAAAAACCTCCTCAATGGTTCGCACCTGCGGCATCCATTGTGGTTCAGAAATTAGCTCTCCAAGGTACTTTGTGAAAAATAGTCCTGCCCTTCGGTTGGGCAAGACCACCATGATATCCTTTAAAGGAATATCCCCCTGGAGTAGCTTTCGGGCAGTATCTTGTAAGAAACTAGTCATGAATCTCCAGAATTTCTGTTGGTCCTACATAGCAAAGAAACCCTTTAACTGGAAGCTCAGTGAGATCATGAACCAAATCCATGTAATTTCTTATTTGCGTCCTATGGCTAGCTTCCTTCTCTCCTGTCTTGAAATCAATCACTAAGGCTGATTGATCTCCGATTAAGATCCTATCAGGCCTTTTTTGCTTTCCTCCCGGGAGGAGAATTCCCTGTTCAGTTAGAACCTCATACTGGCCTTCATACCAATCTTTGAATTGGGGTAGCTCGAATAGGTCAGACAGCTCTGATTCAACCTTTAATTGGGTTTCTTCATCAATTCTTCCCTCAAAAAGCATCTCTTTGAGCTGCATCTTTGCGGACTCAAGATCACTAGCTTTCTCCAAAACCTCATGAACTAAGAGTCCAAGGTTTCTCTGTTCTCGTCCAGCTAATCCCGCTTCTGAAAAATCCCAGGCAAACTGTCTTGTTTTCAACTTCTTTCTCCAATCTCCTGATTTCCAGCGCAGACCAACAAGGGATTCTTTTTGTGTAATTTCCTCCTTTTCATTTTCTACCCACTCTCCAAAAGTGAACTTCAGGCTTTCATCATCCCAACTCCCATTTTGTCCCAGCTCAATAGTATTTAGATAAGATGAAAAGTAGTTGAAGAGTAGGTTTCCAGTTTGAT
>CAZLUY010000695.1:0-4559 GCA_964562785.1 uncultured Limnohabitans sp.
TGCTACCCATACTCCTAGTCTTTGACCAGAAAGAGAAGAAAGCATTACACTATTGTTTTCCGGGATCGTGACGTTTACAAAACCTGATTCAAATTTATGACTCTCATTATGGAGCATTTTCGGTTTATGCTCTGACTTTGGTGTAACCAAGCCAAGTTCAGCCATCAATTGACAGCCATTACACACTCCAAGACTAAGTGTGTCCTCTCGGGCGTAGAAGTTATCCAAGGCTTCCTTGGCTTTAGGGTTATAAAGGAATGCACCCGCCCAACCTTTGGCAGAGCCAAGAACATCTGAATTAGAGAAGCCTCCGACAAAGACGATCATCTGAACATCACTGAGATCTTCTCTTCCAGAGATTAGATCCGTCATGTGAATGTCTTTCACATCAAACCCAGCTAGCCAAAGAGCATAAGCCATTTCCCGATCTCCATTCACACCTTTTTCACGGATGATGGCAGCCTTAGCTTTAGATTCTCCTTTTCTGAAAGGATCTATTTCAGTGGTCACATAATCACCTTTCCAACCCTGAGCAAATTCATAGGAGAGTGGCTGATTCTTGTAATTTTCATATCGCTCAGCAGCTAGTTTCTCACCGCTCTGCTTTTTGTCCAGTAGATATGAAGACTTGTACCAAATATCTCTAAGCTCGGAGATATCAAGTTTCAGGCCTGCAGATTCAATATTAATTGACCCGGAATCCGTTACAGTTCCAAGATTAACAAAATCAACTCCGGCCTCCTTCAAAGCAGATTCAACTGAATCATCTCCTGCAACTTGAATGAGGATTCCTGGATTCTCTGCGAAAAGGGCTTTAGCAATATCCTGTTCTCCAAGTCCTGAAAGGTCTACATCCAGACCAAGGTTTTGAGATGGGAAACACATTTCAAGCATGGCAGTAATTAAACCACCTGAAGAATTATCGTGACCTGAAAGAATCTTGTCATTTGATATTAATCCTTGAACTGCTTCAAAGCATTTAGCGAAATATCCTGCATCAGAAACTGTTGGGGAATCTTGTCCTACCTTATTAAGAATCTGGTAGAAACTGGATCCAGCGAGTTTCAAATTATCTTTTGAAAAATCAATGTAAAGAAGCTTACTTCCATTCATAGGCTTCAACGCTGCCTTTACCGTTTTCTTAACATCAATACATTCTCCAACTGTGGAGATAATTACGGTACCTGGTGAGTATACAGTTTTTCCTTCTGGATATTTTTGCGCCATTGAGAGGGAGTCCTTTCCTGTTGGTATGTTAACTCCTAGCTCTATTGCGAACTTGGAAACCTCTTCAACCGCACGATATAGTCTATCATTTTCGCCAGGATTTTTCGCCGGCCACATCCAGTTGGCGGAAAGTGAAATGCCTGCAAGCCCATCCTGAATAGGGGCGAAGACAAGGTTAGTCAAAGCCTCAGCAATAGAAAGACGACTTCCTGCTTCTGGATTAGACAGAGCAGCAACAGGCGCATGACCTATAGAAGTGGCAATTCCTTTGTTTCCTGTGAAGTCGAGGGCCATGACCGCGGTATCATTCAAAGGAAGCTGGATCTCTCCAACCGTTTGCTGGGTAGCAACCCGACCCGTAACGGATCGATCTACTTTGTTTGTCAACCAGTCTTTGCAAGCCACGGCCTCGATTTGGAGTACTTCTTTGATATACTCCCGAACTTTGGCTGGATCATAAGATCCATCTTCAAACTTGAATTGTGAAGTTTTATCCTCCAGAATGGTTTTTGGCGAAGAGCCAAACATGTAAGCAAGATTCCAATCAACCGGTTTTTCTCCCGTTTTCTGATTCTCAAACTTAAAATGCATGTCCCCAGTGGTTTCACCCACCACGTAGAATGGTGCTCTTTCTCTCTCTGAGATTGTCTTCAGCGTATCGATGTCTTTCTTGCCAACTACCAATCCCATTCTTTCCTGAGATTCGTTTCCCACAATTTCTTTGGCAGAAAGGGTAGGGTCTCCCACAGGAAGCTCATCTATGTGGATTGTTCCACCTGTAGTTTCAACCAACTCAGAAAGGCAATTCAAATGGCCACCTGCTCCATGGTCATGAATGGAAACGATCGGGTTTTCAGCATCCTCAGCCATAGCTCGGATTACATTGGAAACCCGCTTTTGCATTTCTGGATTGGAACGCTGAATGGCATTGAGTTCGATAGCATTTGACAGCTCCCCTGTATTCAAGGATGATACCGCTGAACCACCCATTCCAATTCTATAATTGTCACCACCCATGATCACAATTTGATCACCGGCCTTAGGATCTTCTTTCTTGGTGTACTTAGCGTTGGTGAAACCGACTCCACCTGCAAGCATGATCACCTTATCAAATCCATGATGCTTTTCTTGCTCTTCATGCTCGAAAGTCAAGACAGAACCGCAAATCAAAGGCTGACCGAATTTATTTCCGAAATCAGAAGCACCATTCGAGGCTTTGATCAAAATGTCCATTGGAGTTTGGTAGAGCCACTTTCTAGCGGGTAAGTTTTTCTCCCAGCTACGACCTTCTTCGGATCTTGCATAGGATGTCATATAGACTGCCGTTCCGGCCAATGGGATAGAAGCTGTTCCTCCAGCCATTCTATCTCGAATTTCACCACCACCACCTGTCGCAGCACCATTGAAAGGTTCTACTGTTGTAGGGAAGTTGTGTGTTTCGGCTTTTAGTGAAATGACTGTATCAATATCACGGGTTTCAAAAAAGTCAGCCTTGTCCTGTGTCTTTGGCGCAAACTGCTGAGCTTTGGGTCCATCTACAAAGGCCACATTGTCTTTGTAAGCAGAGGCAATTCTATTAGGATGTTTTTTGGAAGTCTCCTTGATCAGTTGGAAAAGAGTACTTGGCTTTTCTTCTCCATCAATGATAAAGGTTCCATTGAAAATTTTATGTCGACAGTGCTCTGAATTCACCTGGGAGAATCCAAATACTTCTGAATCAGTAAGGGGTCTCTCCAATTGTCTGGAGACGTCTTCCAGATAAGTAATTTCTTCCTGACTTAATGCCAGTCCTTCCCGCTCATTATAAGAAGCAATATCATCGATTTGCTTTACTGGCTCTGGCTCGAGGTCAATATCAAATATCTCCTGGTTCAAACCCTCATAGGCTTTTTGAAGCATTGGATCAATCTCTTCTCCTTTAGCCAAAGGGAAAAACTCTTCAATTCTTTCTATGCCTTGGATACCCATGTTTCGGGTGATTTCCACTGCATTGGTGGACCATGGGGTGATCATTTCTTTTCTAGGGCCTGAGTAAAGGCCGCTTACAGAATTACCCTCAATTTGTTTTGCGCCAGCAAAAAGCCAGGTTAATTTTTCCAGATCTTCCGCACCATATGGGTGTCCAGATTGTACAGCAAAAACTCTTTTTTCAGGGGATTCAAAGAATAAAATCATGGGCTTGCTTTGATAAGCTGCAAATGTAACTATTTGTCCATTGAGATGGAAGACCGAGAGACCATATTCCAAGCATCAAATTGGTTGTTGTTTTGGCTAAGGTATTCCGTGGTTGCTTCGGTCAGCTGCCCATGACCAACAGGTAGTACAACAAGATTTAATTGAGGGATTTTCAGACTGAATTTTTGGAGGTTCTCTTCTGTGATCATGGCATCATATTTACCTACAAAAATGTTGATCGGGGTTTGTCGTTCTCGCGCGTGCTTTATGATTTTCCCTATTTCCAAATTGATTCTACCAAAGACCTTCCAGACAAAAAAGACCTGCCCTCTTTTTGACCGTGTTTCCATCTGTGTAGTAATAAACTTGTAAATACTCTTGTCAACTAGCTTGGCTTTCTTCATTCCCTTAAAAAGAGAAAAGACTGGTTCCGGGGTGAATATGACCTGTTTAAATGCCCCGCTGAAAAAGTCGGGATAGTTGGAGGTACTATACCATTTACCAGTTTTGATTCCGTCGGGCCCAATCAGGGTTAGTCCAGATATCCTGTCGGGTAGAACCTCATAGGTGAGTAGGCTAAGCTTTCCTCCCATACTAAAGCCAATTAGTTTGAAAGAAATAATTCCGAGTTGATCACAAAGCTGCTCGACGATAATCTTCCAATGTTCTTTTTTAAGAATCACATTTGGGGATTTCCATATCGACCTTCCATGATAGAACATGTCAACATATATATATGTGTCCTCTGTCCTTCTGATTTTTTCAAAAGCCAACATGTCTTTGTGAGATTGGCCAAAGCCATGGAAGATCAAGGTGAAGTTTTTACCATCTCCTCTTTTTTCATAGAAAAGTTTCCCCCAGGAATTGCTTAAAAAACTCATAAATCAGTAATGGTGGTCTAGCATCATTAATCCGTGTTCCAAATTTAATTCGGATTCACTATATGTTTCACATAAGAATATTTGTATTTCATAATATTCAAATGTTAAGGCAATATAAAATTTTTGCAAAAAACTACGGAAACTTTGAACTCTTTGATAGTTTCCATAGTTTTGACTTGAAAATTATGAGCCTATGCGTGAAAAAATTCTAGAAACATCTCTAGATCAGTTTACCCGATTTGGGGTACGCAGCGTGACAATGGATGATATTGCCAG
>CAZLUY010000696.1:0-3028 GCA_964562785.1 uncultured Limnohabitans sp.
TCTGTGGCGGAAACGTCTAAAGGAAGCAATCGAGGTTCTGTATGGGTGCTAACCTTGCTATCCTTGATCACCATAATAGTCAATGGAATAGCCCTGTCAGCCATTGCCTTTCGAATCTCGGAATGGGGAATTACCCCAAATAGAATGGCTGTTCTTGGCGTGAATGTGATTATGCTACTTCACCTCCTTCGGGTGAGTTATCAGTTAATTCAATTGACTAGGAAAAAGGTTGAAATGGAATCAGTTGGACATGCTATTGCAAAGTATTTACCTTTCTATTTCATATGGACGGCCTTCGTGGTTTTCTTTTTCCCGTTGATCTTCGGCTTCAAATAAACATTGAACCCATCGACATAAATCTGGACGAAGAGGCTTGGAATTGATTACCTTCAAGCTGCACTTATTAACCCTTAGATTGAAATGAAATATTTGAACCCTGTATTCTTTCTAGTGCTATTGCTTGTAATGGCTTGTAGTCCTGGAGAAAAGAAAGAAAGCAGCAACGAAGCTGAGAATAGCGAAACGGCGGAGTCTCGCTATGGAGGATTGGCTCTTTACACCGTGAGAGATGCGATGGCAGCTGACGCAAAAGGAACTTTACAAAAAGTAGCTGATGCTGGTTATGCATATGTGGAAGCTGCTGGATATGCCAATGGAAAATTCTATGGCATGGAGCCAACCGAATTCAAGTCCTACCTGGAATCCTTAGGGCTCGTAGCCAAAAGTTCTCACATGGGAATGGTTAACCTTGAAAATGCTGATCAATTAATCGCTGATACCAAAGCAGCGGGGATCGAATATTTTGTGATTCCTGTACCACCTATGGGGATGTTCAATTTTGATGCGTCCACCATGACTATGGGTATGAATGGTAGTCCAGAAGAACTTGTTGAAATCCTTAATGAATTAGGTAAAAAGGCCAAGGCAGCAGGTTTGAAGCTTCTTTATCACAACCATGATTTTGAATTTATGGAGAATGAGGAAGGGGTTGTTCTGGCTGATTATATTCTGGAAAACACAGATCCTTCAGAGGTTAATTTCCAAATGGACCTTTATTGGGTGACTAAGGCCGGAGCGAATGCGAATGACTACTTTGCCAAGTATCCTGGAAGATTCAAAGCCTGGCACGTGAAGGACATGAACCCTGAAGGAATGTTCGCTCCTGTCGGACAAGGTTTGATCAATTTCTCCAAATTCCTCGCTGATAAAGAAAAATCAGGCATGGAAGTTTACTACGTTGAGCAGGATATGACTTTTGAATTGGACCCACTTGAGGCTATTCAGATTAGCCATGATGGTCTGAGCAAATTCGGCTTCGAATAAACTCAAACACCAATAAATGGAAGCCTTGATATACTCAGGGCTTTTTTTATGCTCTTAAAGTTTGTTAGCATACCAGCCTCGAAAAATGATAATCCATTCATTTTTTACATTTT
This sequence comes from uncultured Limnohabitans sp., assembly GCA_964562785.1. Taxonomy (GTDB): domain Bacteria; phylum Bacteroidota; class Bacteroidia; order Cytophagales; family Cyclobacteriaceae; genus Algoriphagus. The sequence continues at coordinate 1,437 of CAZLUY010000696.1, forward strand.
GAAAGGTAATGGAAGGATCAAATCAGGTTTCCAAATTAAGAATTCAGGAGTTTCATAAATCCTATGGGAAAGATTTCACGCTCGAAATTCCTAAGCTTGTCATCGGTGAAGGAATACATGTAATCCTGGGTGCAAATGGCTCCGGCAAGTCCACTTTATTAAGAGCCATTGCCGGAATACATTCCTTTCAAGGATCCATAGCCTTGGGCACCACAAGCTTGAAAGATCAGCCAATAGATTTTCGAAGATTAATTGGTTTCGCAGAAGCCCAACCCAGCTTCCCGAATTTTCTCTCCTTGCCGGATTTAATCTCCGTAGTGTTGAAAGCTAAACCTATGGCAGAATCCGAACTTAACAACTTAAAGAGGAGCCTGAACATAGGTGATTGGCAGAACCAAGCAATCGGAAGTTTCTCATCAGGGATGCTCAAGAAGTCCGCTATACTGTTGGCTTTTATGGGAGACCCAAAACTGATCATCCTTGACGAGCCATTTACGACCTTGGATGTTGCTACCCAGAATTCACTAACAGAACTCATCAAGTCAAAATCAGCAATGGGTCATCAATTTCTGATGACATCCCATCAGGATCAGCCACTTGAAAATCTGGAAATCACCAGCACTATAAAACTTGCTGCCGGAAAAATGATTGAGCATGAGCCAGCTTGAAATCAAGGCATTCATTGTTCCTTTTTACCGGCAATATCTGGGTTTTTGGGTTCTCATTGTTGTTTTCACAACGGTCTTTATGGAATGGAAACAACACCTTTTACTGGCTGAACTCATTTTCAGACTACCCCTTTTGCATTGGGCTTTACCTGCAATTTTTTCCTTTTATTCATGGATGGTGCTTCAATACCAAAAGGAATTACTACGAATTCCTACATACCAGCTTTTTCAATCCATTGGACTATGGGAGCAGAGCGAATGTAGAACATTAATCTCCAGCGTTTGGCTCAGTAATCATCTGCCTATACTTATCTACTTGCTTTTCCTCAGCGTCATGGGGATTATTTACGGTTCATTCGCTCCAATAATTTTTCTCTGGATTATGGTAGTAGGAAGCCTCGTTTTTCAAATTGGGCAAATAGAAAAAGCCTTAAGACTTCCAATACCCGAGAGAGTCCTGAATAGGCCTTTAAAAAGGTTTTCTCTCCCAGAATCCGTATGGTTTGTTTTGCATTTAAGAAACCATAGACCGCTATTACTGCTCGCGACAAAAGCTTTGGGACTGATTTTCTTGGGTGGTTTTTTCTCTTCGTTTCAGACTGGGAGGTATGACCTCAGGTGGCTTTTGTTTTCACTTTTAGTTGTAGCCTTTCTTCAGGTGCCTATCCTAATGGAAAGGTTAAAGTTTGAAAGAGAAAAACTGTACTGGTTCAAGTCCTTGCCCTCTGGTCTAGCCCAAAAACTAGGAAAGCATTTCATCAGCCTAAGCATCTTTATTTTTCCAGAATTACTGATGATTTTTTGGCGGAGCGTTGAACAGCCAGGATGGCAATTAGGACTGGTATTGTTGCTCTTCTTTATATCACTTTGTTTGGGCCTATTAGCTCAATTAAAGCTTATTCAAAAAAAAGGATGGAACGAAAA
>CAZLUY010000697.1:0-13176 GCA_964562785.1 uncultured Limnohabitans sp.
CCTTGACATGTCGGATTTTCCATCATTCGAGATGGAAGGTTTCCCTGAATTTGAGGTGATGCTTGCCCCTGAATTTTACATTCCAGATATGGAAGGTATGCCTGAGTTTGATTTCGACTTCGAAGGACCAATGGTATTCGAGTTTGATGGAGACGAAGATTTCACCTTTTGGAAAATGGACACTACCAAGATGACTAAAGCTGAGCAAGAGGCCTGGGTGAAGGATATTGAGAGAAAGGCTGAGGAGATGGCCAAGAAAATGGAAGAGAAAGCAAAGCTTTGGGAAGAGCAGATGGCCCCTAAAATGAAGGAATATGAGCTCAAGATGAAAGAATGGCAAGAGCAGTGGGAGCCGAAGTTCAAAGAGTACGAAGCTAAGCTAAAAGAATGGGAGAAGGAGCAGGAGCCTAAGATCAAGGAGTTCGAGGAGAAAGTAAAGGCTTGGCAAAAGGAGAATGAGCCAAAGATGGAAGAGTTCCAAAGACAAGTGGAAGTATGGCAGAAGAAGAACGAAGAGAAGATAAAGCAGCTTCAAAAGGAATATGAAGTCGCAGTTGAAAAGGCTCAAAAAGAAAAAGAAAAGAATAATTGATTTGTGTGTTTGATATAGAAATACCCATCCGTAAGGATGGGTTTTTTTGTATAAAAATGCTTCTGGTAAATGAAGCATCAGTCCAAACAAAGCCTTAAGTTTGGACTTTTTATTTCCAAATGCAGTCCAACTCTAAACGTGCCCTACTCTTTATTTTCATTACCATTTTGGTAGATGTAATAGGTCTTGGAGTGATCATTCCTGTGGTTCCAAGCTTGATCGAAGAATTGACAGGTGAAGGTTTGAGTGAAGCTTCCAGATATGGAGGGTGGTTGATCTTCTCTTTTGCTGCAACTCAATTCCTCTTTTCCCCGGTTATGGGAGGCTTGTCGGACAGATTTGGACGTCGACCAGTCTTGCTTCTTTCCCTTTTTGGACTAGGGATTGATTATGTGTTTCATGCCTTGGCGCCTACGCTATTCTGGCTCTTTGTTGGCAGGGTGATAGCCGGGATTTTTGGAGCTAGTTTCACGACCGCTACTGCTTATATAGCCGACATAAGTACACCTGAAAAGCGTTCACAGAATTTCGGCCTTATTGGGGCTGCATTTGGCCTTGGATTCATTATTGGGCCGGTTATAGGAGGGATTGCAGGTTCTGAATTCGGCCCGAGAGCACCTTTTTATGTGGCCGCAGCACTTTCTCTTTTGAATGTGATTTATGGATTTTTTGTACTACCCGAATCGCTTGAAAAGGATAAGCGGCGGAAGTTTGAATGGAAGCGTGCCAACCCGGTTGGTTCGCTGATGAATCTGAGAAAATATCCAGTGGTTTCAGGTCTGGTATTCTCTCTCGTTTTACTGTATCTGGCTGGCCATGCAGTGCAAAGCAATTGGTCTTATTATACCATGTTTAAGTTTGACTGGGACGAGGCCATGGTAGGGTACTCTCTTGGGGTTGTTGGGCTATTAGTGGCCGCCGTCCAGGGTGGCCTGATTAGGGTGGTCATTCCCCGATTAGGCCAGGCTAAATCTGTGTATTTGGGTTTAGCCTTATCGGCCGTTGGCCTTTTCTTTTTTGGACTGGCTAACGTGGGTTGGATGATGCTCGTCGTGCTGGTTCCATACTGTCTTGGAGGGATTTCAGGACCTGCTTTGCAAGGGATTATTTCAGCCCAGGTTCCATCGAATGAACAAGGGGAATTACAGGGGGCTCTCACAAGCTTGGTGAGTGCTACTTCTATCGTTGGGCCCGTAATGATGAATAGTATTTTCGCCTATTTTTCAGCTGATTCAGCGCCGTTTTTTTTGCCTGGAGCATCGTTTTATCTGGCAGCGATTCTGACTGTAATCAGTCTGTTTTTCGCTTATAAAGTCTTGTCAAACCGACTTTCAGGAGCCACGAATTAGGCCATTGTGCTCTTAGAGCTAGTTGTGCCTAATGGGGTAAAAGTTCTACGGGAAATTGCTCCACTTTTTTAGAGCTCACTATTTTTAAATCAAAAATTTTCTAGAAAAATGGCACGGAAAGTGCTTTATCCGTGTCCATTCGCCGATTTTAGCATTTTGCTAAGTTCTTTTTAATCAAGCGAATAGCTCGAAAAAAATGATCGATTTTTTTCTGAAAGTATTGGCTTAGGAGCAAGTTTTAGCTACTTTTAAACAAAAGTGGGAAAAAGTGGAGTAAAGTGGTAGAATGTGTTTTTCATTTTGTTACTTTTGTTTTTACGGTTCCCCTCAGATTTTTCAACTGAATGTTCAACAGCCAGTACGACAGCAAACTTGACCCGAAAGGACGCCTTGTGCTTCCTGCGAAAATCAAGGCTTCCATTCCCGAAGCGAACGGAAGTTCTTTGATGCTTCGCATGGCTGAAGACAAATGCCTTGCGCTCTACACCATGATAGAGTACAAGAAGTTGGAGGGTCAGATCAAATCACTTTCCATCAACAATGCTGAGCAGCGAATGCTTCAGCGTTCATTTTTTGTGAGTAGTGTGGAAGTGGAATTAGATAGTGCAGGAAGATTGCTTATCCCCAAACCTTACAAAGCCTATGCGGAACTTGATCGAGAGGTCGTTGTCGTTGGTATGGGCACACGGATAGAGCTCTGGCATCCAGAACGCTATCAGCAGTTTATTATCGCTGACCCAGCGGACTTGTCAAATTTGATGGAAAAACACCTCTCCTGATTTTATGACAGCCTCTACCTATCATATCCCAGTCATGCTCGCCCAATGCACTGAGGGCTTGGCTATAAACCCCAATGGTACCTATGTCGATGTCACCTTTGGTGGCGGAGGTCATTCAAGGGCTATACTTGAGCAGTTGGATCAGGGAAGACTATTTGCTTTCGATCAGGATCAAGATGCTCTTGACAATGTGCCTGAGGATGATCGCTTCACTTTTATTCAGGCCAATTTTCGGGATTTGAAAAAATACTTGCGGCTTCATGGCGTTCGTCAAGTGGATGGAATTCTAGCTGATTTGGGAATTTCTTCTCATCAAATTGATGAGGCGAGCAGAGGCTTTTCCACCCGTTTTGCTGGAGAGCTGGATATGAGAATGAATCAAACCAATGGGATTACGGCCAAAGAATTGCTGAATACTTATGAAGAAGAAAAGCTTCATAAGATACTAGGAGTCTATGGTGAAGTGAAGAATGCAAAGACTCTTGCCCAGGCCATCGTTTCGGAGCGTTCCGTGCACCCCTTCGAGACTACTGAAGGCTTCACCACCTTCCTCAGGAAGTTTGCGCCACGGGGCAAAGATTATAAGTACTACGCTCAGGTTTTCCAGGCATTGAGAATTGAAGTGAATGATGAAATAGGGGCTCTGGAAGATTTCCTGATGGATAGCAAAGAAGTTTTGAAAGAGGACGGTAGGCTAGTGGTAATGAGCTATCACAGTCTTGAAGATCGCTTGGTGAAGAATATGATAGTGAAAGGAAAATTCCATGGCGAGGTGGACAAGGATTTCTTTGGTAATCTAATTCGACCATTTGAGCCGGTATCAAGAAAAGCCATTACAGCAGACCAGGATGAGCTGTCTGAGAACCCAAGATCAAGAAGTGCCAAGTTGAGAATAGCTAAACGAACAGCTTTATGAGCCAGAATAAATTCAAGAAAAAGCTAAAGAAGTCAAACAGCCCTAAGAAAGGGACTGGCAAGACTATTTTTTCCTGGATGGAGGAAAAGCTCAATATCACTCCTATGATAGGTGAGGGTGTGCCAGTTCAATTGGTTCCGCCGGTTGGATTTATCGCCTTGTTAGCCTTGATCTACATCTGGAGTAATCATAGAGCTGAGAACATGGTCCGAAAGATCGAGAAAGCTCAGCAGGAAGTTCAGGATTTGAGAGCTGACGTGACTACGCTTGAAGCAGAATATATGCTTAGCAGCATGCAATCTGAGGTTGCCAAAAAAGTGGCAACCCAGGGAATAGAAGAACTAGACAAAGCACCAATAAAAATCGAGGTAGAAGAGTGAACATTAAGCAGTCCATAGTGCTCCGTGTTCGGGTGGTCTTTATTTTGATCGCCCTTGCTGCTTCTGCTATACCTTATCAGATTATCAAACTTCAGACTGAAGATGGGGATAAGTGGAGGGCTAAAGCTGAGACGATAAATTTCCAATACCGGGAAGTTGCTGCAACCCGTGGAAATATCTACGCCGGGGATGGTAGTCTTTTGGCGACTAGTTTACCATTCTACCGTGTGGCCTTTGATCCTACCATGGCCAAGGATCCTACCTTCAAGGCTGGAATAGATTCACTTGCGAATAACCTTTCGGCCTACTATAGAGATAGATCCGCTGCTTCGTATAAGAGGAAAATTACAGATGCCCGCCATGAGAAAAAGCGGTATATGGTTCTCAACCGAAAGCAGATTGGCTATCAGGACATGCAGAAAATGTCCGAGTGGCCAATTTTTCGCAAGGGCAGATTAGGTGGGGGAGTTCTCTTCGAGAAGGTAGAAAAGCGCTATCAGCCTTTTAGCTCTTTGGCGAGCCGAACTGTAGGATTTATTAATGAAGACGAATACGGTGCAGGAATTGAATATTCCTATAATGAATATCTAAAGGGTAAAACTGGAAAGGCATTGTTTCAGCGTTTAGCCGGTGGAAGTTGGAAGCCAGTCTTTGATGCAGAAGATGTGAAGCCTGAGGACGGGTTTGACGTGGTGACCACCTTGGATGTAAACATTCAGGACATCGCCGAAGCCGCACTTCTTCGACAACTTATTAGTAGAGAAGGTCAATTTGGGTCTGTGATTGTGATGGAGGTAGCCACAGGAGAAATCAAGGCTATTGCAAACCTCCAAAAGAATAAAAGTGGGAAAGGATATGGTGAGAACTACAACTTCGCCATCGGTGATCAGGGAAATACAGAGCCTGGATCTACTTTCAAATTGTTTTCCATGCTTACTCTTCTTGAGGAGAACAAGATTAGCCTCAACGACAAGATTGAAACTGGTAATGGCGCATATAAATTCTATGATCGTACCATGCGGGATGCAAAGAATGGGGGTTATGGAACACTAACCATTCAAGAAGCATTTGAGAAATCATCCAATGTAGCTATCTCCAAGTTAGTTGAGGAACATTTTGGAGCCAGCCCATCTAAATTTCTAGGGTACCTGGATCAAGTAGGACTTAATGAGCCATTTGGATTCCAGCTAGTTGGTGAGGGTAAGCCATTCTTTAAAACTCCTGGGACAAAAACATGGTATGGTACTTCTCTGCCATGGATTTCCATAGGTTATGAGTCAAAATTGAATCCGCTTCATACGCTTGCCTTATACAATGCTGTAGCGAATAATGGCAAAATGATGAAGCCTTTTATAGTAAAAGGCATTTCTAAAGGGAACAAACTTGAGGAAAGATTCGAGCCTACTGTTATCCGGGAAGAAATAGCTTCTGAACAAACGATCACTACCCTAAAGGCTCTTTTAGAAGGAGTAGTCGAGCGAGGAACCGCAAAAAATATTGCTTCCGAAGAATTTAAAATCGCTGGTAAAACAGGAACAGCCCAGAAACTGGTAGACGGAAGATATACTCGAAAGTACTACACAAGCTTTGCAGGGTACTTCCCTGCTGACCGTCCAAAGTATTCCATGATTGTGGTTATCGATAGTCCGAACGGTTATGCTGCATACGGCGGAGACGTTTGTGCACCTGTATTCAAAGAGATAGCAAATAGAATTTACGCTTTGGATACCGAGCTAAATCCATCTAACCAGAACTTTATTTCTGAAGATGATTCTGGAGAGAATCCTTTGCCAATGATTCGGGCAGGAAAGGGATCCGAGATTCAGCAAATACTTGCCCAGCTTGGTGTCCCTGCCGATAATACCCAAGAAGAAGATTGGGTAAAAACCTGGGCGAATGATCAGACTGTTGGCTGGAAAAATAATACTGCTGAACAAGGCGTGATGCCAGATGTTTCCGGGCTCTCTCTTCGTGATGCACTTTTCATTCTTGAGAATAAAGGAGTGAAAGTAGATTACACTGGCAAAGGCCGTGTGAAATCTCAGTCCTTGCCAGCAGGTAGCAAAATCAAACCAAATTCAACCATAAATCTGTCCCTCGGCTAATGAAGATTCTGAAGGACATATTATATAAGGTGTCATTGGTTTCTACCCAGGGAGACATGGAGACTAGTCTCAAGGACGTCGTCTTTGATAGCCGAAAGGTCAAAAAAGGGTCGGCCTTTGTTGCCGTCAAAGGAACACAGGTTGATGGTCATGACTATATAGAGAAGGCTGTTTCTTCAGGCGCATCAATTATTATTTGTGAAGAAATTCCCGAGAAGACTCAGAAATCTGTGACTTATGTTCAAGTCAAGGATTCTGCGAAAGCTTTGGGCATCATGGCTTCCAATTTTTATGGTAACCCTTCAAGTAAGCTTAAGGTCATAGCAGTTACGGGCACCAATGGTAAAACTACCACAGTAACCTTGCTACATCAGCTGTTTCAAGTGATGGGCTATTCCAGTGGCTTACTTTCCACAGTGGAGAACAAAATCAATGAAGAAGTAATACCAAGTACTCATACTACTCCTGATGCTATTTCTGTACAGGAACTCCTAAGTAAAATGGTAGAGGCTGGCTGTACCCACTGCTTTATGGAGGCTAGCTCACATGCGATTGTTCAGGAGCGAATTGCAGGCTTGAAGATCGCAGGAGCGGTCTTTACGAATATTTCTCATGATCATCTGGATTATCATAAAACCTTTGATGAGTACATCAAGGCCAAAAAGAAGTTGTTCGATGATCTTCCAAAGGATGCCTTTGCCTTGGTCAATGAAGATGACAAGAGAGGTAGAGTAATGGTCCAAAATTCGAAGGCTACCATTCAGGGCTATGCATTGAAGACTGCTACTGATTTCAAGGGTAAAATCCTTTCAAACACACTCGAAGGATTGGAATTGGACATCAATGGGAAATTGACATGGTTCCGGATGATAGGTGCATTCAATGCATACAACATTCTTGCTGTCATGGGTACGGCGGTCTTGCTCGGTGAAGAGGAAGATGCGGTTCTACAATCTCTCTCTGGAATCAAGGGCGCTAAAGGTCGATTTGACCGGATATCTATCGCAGGGATTACTGCAATAGTGGATTATGCCCATACGCCTGATGCGCTTGAGAACGTATTGAAAACTATCAATGGCGTACGGACCGGAGGTGAGCAATTGACAACAGTAGTTGGCTGTGGAGGGGACCGAGATACAACCAAGCGACCTGTAATGGCCAGAATAGCAGTTGCTGAAAGTGACAAAGCCATTCTGACTTCGGATAACCCCAGAACAGAAGATCCACAGGTAATTCTGGAGGATATGAAAAAGGGAGTGGGGCCGACTGATTTGAGAAAAACACTAACAATAGTCGATCGCCGTGAAGCAATCAAAACTGCTTGTATGCTTTCCCAAGAAGGAGATATCATTCTTATCGCGGGTAAGGGACATGAAGACTATCAGGAAATAAATGGAGTAAAGCATCACTTTGATGATGCAGAAGTGGTTACTGAGTACTTAAACCAAATGAACCAAAACTAGATGCTATATCCACTTTTTGACTATCTGGACCGAGTATTAGATATCCCTGGAGCGGGGGTGTTCCAGTATATCTCTTTCCGAGCGGGTATGGCTGCAGTACTGTCCTTAATAGTGACCATTACTTTTGGGCATCGAATTATCGATTGGATTAGGAACCGCCAGATTGGAGAAACGGTAAGAGACCTTGGCTTGGAAGGGCAGTCTCAGAAAAAAGGAACTCCAACAATGGGAGGTCTGATGATAATGGCCGCCATTCTAATCCCAACATTGCTATTCGCTGATCTCCTGAATATATACGTTCAGCTACTTCTGATCACCACTGTTTGGTTAGGTGGGATTGGTTTCCTCGATGATTACATCAAAGTCTTCAAGAAGAATAAAGAAGGTCTGGCTGGAAGGTTCAAGATCGTTGGACAAATAGGGATAGGTATCATAGTTGGGGCTACTCTTTATTTCCATGAGGACGTAGTTGTTAGAGATTTCCAGACACCTGTATCTATAGAAGAGGGAGTGGTAGAAACTCCAGCTTACCAGGATGTAAAAAGTGCCAAAACCACTATTCCATTTGTTAAAAACAATGAGCTCAATTATGACAATCTTCTAGGATTCCTTGGAGAATCCATGACCCCTGTGCTCTACATTTTGGTAGTGATTTTCATTATCACGGCAGTCTCGAATGGAGCAAATATTACCGATGGAATTGATGGCCTGGCAGCAGGGACCTCGGCGATCATTGGCCTGACCATTGCCATTTTCGCCTATATCAGCGGTAATGCCATTTTCTCCCAATACCTGAATGTGATGTACATCCCTAATTCAGGGGAGCTGGTGATTTTCGCCGCTGCCTTCATAGGTGCATGTATTGGTTTTCTATGGTACAATGCTTATCCGGCCCAAGTATTTATGGGAGATACGGGGAGCCTAATGTTGGGAGGGGTGATCGCCGTACTGGCTCTGACACTAAGAAAAGAGCTATTGATTCCATTGATGTGCGGAATCTTTGTGGTAGAGAACCTGAGTGTAATCTTGCAGGTGAGCTACTTCAAATACACTAAGAAAAAATATGGTGAGGGTAGAAGGATATTTCTCATGTCCCCACTACACCATCACTATCAAAAGAAAAATATACCTGAAGCAAAAATTGTAACCCGATTCTGGATCGTAGGAATTCTCCTTGCGGTCATGACTCTGGCAACATTGAAGTTGAGATAAATGAAACGATTGGTCATTCTCGGATGTGGTGAAAGCGGAATGGGAGCTGCAAAGCTTGCCAAGCAGCACCACTATGATGTTTTCGTTTCAGATTTCGGAAGTATTTCTCAGCAAAGAAAGTCTGAATTGACTTCACTCAACATTGCTTTTGAAGAGGGAGGTCATACCAGTGAGCTTATCCTTAATGCAGATATCATCATAAAGAGTCCTGGGATTTCGCCGAAGGTTGAGATTGTTGCCGATGCTACTGAGAAGGGAATTCGGGTAATCGATGAATTGGAATTTGCCTTTGGATTCTCTGACGGAAAGGTCATTGCCATTACCGGTACAAACGGTAAAACCACGACTACTTCCATGATCTATCATATCATTAAAGAGAGTGGCCTAAATGTGGGGATTGCAGGTAATGTAGGACAAAGTTGGGCTGGTCAATTGACGGAGTCCGATCATGACTGGTGGGTAATTGAATGCAGCAGTTTCCAGATTGAAGGAATGAAGAAATTCCGTCCTCATATCGGGATTTTGACCAATATGAGTCCGGATCATCTTGATCGATATGATCAGGACATGTCAAAATACATTGAGGCGAAGTTTGGATTGTTTTCTGAAATGATGGAAGAGGACTTTGCACTTTTCCTTAAGGGGAATACATTTTCAGAACAGGGAAGAGAAATACATAGAACAACAGCTACTTCGTTTGAGATAAGTCTTGATTCAAATGCTTCAGACGCTACCCTGATCGAAGATGAATTTGTATTCAAGGCTCTAGGTAAAGAATGTAGAGTTCCGGCATCCAGCATGCCTTTACCTGGAGACCATAACCAAATCAATGCCCTTTTCTCAGGTTTGACTTGTATGCTTGTAGGACTTGACTCAGATCAAATTAAGACTGGGTACGAGTCTTTCAAGGCCGTTCCTCACAGAATGGAGAAAGTGGCTGAAATCAATGGGGTAACCTTTGTCAATGACAGCAAGGGTACAAATGTGGATGCCACATCCTTTGCTTTGCGTGCTTATAAGCAGCCTTTGATTTGGATTGCTGGTGGCGTCGATAAGGGGAATGACTATTCAATAATCAAAGACTACGTCGAATCGCAAGTTAAGAGCCTGATTTGTCTTGGAAAGGATAATCGAAAATTGGTTTCTGCTTTCGAAGGAAAGGTTTCAGACATAAGAGAAACGGAGGAAATGACTCAGGCGGTGAGCTGGGGTCAGGAAATAGGTGAAAAAGGAGATATAGTTCTTCTCTCTCCAGCATGTGCAAGTTTCGACTTGTTCAAGAATTATGAGGATCGTGGAAGACGATTCGTGGATGCGGTGAATAACCTAAAAACCCAGAGTGTAGCATGAATCAATTCAAATCATTCATAGACGAGCACTTTAAGGGAGATCCAATCATCTGGGGAATCGTGATCCTATTGTCCCTATTCAGTATCCTGGTTGTCTACTCAGCAACAGGATCTTTGGCTTACAAGTATGCCGGCGGAAACACGGAGGTTTACCTGTTTAGACATTCATTCCTTGTACTAGTATCGCTTGCCGTGATGTGGTTGGCCCACAAGGTCCCATACAAGAGCTATGCATTGTATGCAAGACTGGCGATGTATTTGTCCATTCCTCTTTTGCTTGTCACTTACCTTTTTGGCTCCAACATCAATGAGGCCAACAGATGGTTGACGATACCATTGATCAATCAGGCATTCCAGCCTTCTGATCTGGCGAAACTGGCATTGATCGCAGCCTTGGCTGCCATGCTTGCGAGTAAGCAGAATAATATCAAAGACTTTAAGCAAACCTTCGTTCCTATCATTTTGGCAATTGGAGTGATTTGTGGATTGATAGCCTTGGCTAATATGTCTACGGCGATCCTTCTTCTTTCTACCTGCCTATTGATCATGTTCATAGGAAGAGTTCCAGTGAAATATCTGGTGATGGTGGTTTTGGTAGGAGTATTAGGACTAACCTCGGCAGCATTCCTGGGGCAAAGAGGAGAAACTTTTGTCTCAAGAATTGAAAGCTTCCTCGATGAAGAGGAGGTTCCGTTCCAGGCTGAGCAGTCCTATATTGCGATTGCTACTGGTGGCTTTACAGGTAAGGGACCTGGAAATAGTGAACAAAGAAACTCTCTTCCACATCCATACTCAGATTTCATTTATGCCATCATCATCGAAGAATATGGTGTAGCCGGAGGAGTAGGAGTGCTATTCCTATATCTAGCTCTCCTTTATAGAGGGATGAGGATTGTAGCCAATTCAAACAAGGCATTCGGAGGTCTCCTGTCAGCAGGTTTGAGCTTTGCCTTAGTCATTCAAGCTCTTGTCAACATGTCCGTAGCTGTGGGTCTTGGCCCTATCACCGGATTGCCATTACCTCTACTAAGTATGGGAGGAACATCACTTGTTTTCACAGGGATTTCTCTTGGAATTATTCTGAGTGTAAGTCGGGGAGATCATCAGGAAGAGATACAAAAAGCGGAGAATCCATTCTCAAATAAAAGAAGATTAAAAACAGCCTAGTGGGTCAGAAGAAAGAGACATATCGACTTTTGATTAGTGGTGGAGGTACCGGAGGGCACATCTATCCAGCTTTGGCTATTGCCAATATGTGGAAGGAGCTGCACCCTGGTAGTGAGATCCTGTTTGTTGGAGCCCTTGGCAAAATGGAAATGCAAAAGATTCCTGAAGCTGGGTATAAAATAATCGGCCTTCCTGTCGCTGGTCTTCAAAGAAGGCTTACTCTAGATAACCTCAGCTTCCCATTTAAGCTTTGGAAGAGTCTCAGACAGGCGTCAAAAATCATCAAGGAATTCAAGCCGGATGCAGTTATCGGTGTTGGAGGATATGCTAGTGGACCAGTCTTGTACATGGCACAGCGTAAGGGAATCCCAAGCTTAATTCAAGAGCAGAATTCTTACGCTGGACTAACAAACAAGCTTCTTTCAAAAAGAGCGAAGAAGATTTGTGTGGCCTATCCGGAAATGGGACAATTCTTCCCAGAGGAAAAGATTACCTACACCGGGAATCCGGTAAGAAAAGACATCCTCGAATTAGAAGGAAAGAAGGTGAGAGGATTAGATCATTTCGGATTATCCGAAGATCGAAGGACCATCCTGGTTCTTGGAGGATCCCTTGGAGCAAGAACTTTGAATAAATCAATTCTGGAAGAGATTGAAGGCTTCAATGAGGAGTATCAGGTGCTCTGGCAGAGTGGAAGATTTTATTTCAAGGATATGCAGGAAGCACTCCAAGGAAAAGGATATGATCATATCCATTTGAGAGAATTCATCAAGGAAATGGATCTCGCATATGCTGCCGCAGATGTAGTGGTTTCCAGGGCTGGGGCTTTGTCAGTATCGGAATTGTCCCTAGTCGGAAAGCCGGTAGTGTTTATCCCATCGCCGAATGTTGCTGAGGACCATCAGACCAAAAATGCGATGGCCTATGTCAAGAATGATGCGGCTGTGCTTCTGAAAGACTCCGAGGCCATTGGCAAATTGAAAGCGGTCGTGGATGGATTAATAGATGATGAAAATAAGGTGAAAAGCCTTGGAGAAAATATGAGAGCATTGGCAAAGCCAGATGCGGCGAATGAAATCTGTGCAGAAATATATCGATTGGTAGGTTGAGTTTAAAAGGAATACATAGCGTCCACTTTCTTGGAATCGGAGGTATCGGCATGAGCGCCCTTGCCCGATGGTTTACAGGGGAAGGATATTCCGTTTCTGGTTATGACCGAACTCCCTCGGCACTCACAGATGAACTGGAAAAGGAAGGCATGACTATTTCTTTTGAAGATTCTCTTGAGACCATTCCAAGAACAGTAAAAGAAAAGACTGAAGAAGCATTGATTATCTGGACTCCGGCTATGCCTGCTGATAGTCCTCAATTAATCTTCTTCCAGGAGAATGATTATAGATTGATGAAACGCTCAGAGGCCTTGGGTTTATTGACCAAGTCTGAGTATACCATCGCTGTGGCTGGAACTCATGGGAAGACTACTACGAGTAGTATGATAGCTCATCTTTTGGAAAGTGCTGGCCTATCGGTGACAGCCTTCCTTGGAGGGATTACCCAAAACTTCCAAAGCAATTTTGTCCACGTCAAAAGAAAGGGGAAGAAGACACTCTTTGTGGTCGAAGCAGATGAATTTGATCGCTCTTTCCTACGATTAAGTCCTTCTGAGGCAGTGTTGACTAGTGCAGATGCAGACCATCTTGATATTTATGAAAGTGAAAGCATCATCCTGGATGGCTTCAGAGATTTCATAGGGTTGATTGGGAAGAAGGGACATCTCTATATTCAAAAAGTAGCCATGCAGAAGCTTGGCGAAATAAAAGGAAAGAAGCTTAAAGTCCGTGAGTATGGCTTAAGGTCTGATCGA
>CAZLUY010000698.1:0-2227 GCA_964562785.1 uncultured Limnohabitans sp.
GAAAGATCAATATGATACTGCGGCAATGCATGTAGATGTGAATATCGTTTACAATGATCAGCTTGACCTGGATAAGTTCAAAGCCTGGAGACCTGATTTGGCAGATGCAGAATTTATCCTAGAAGATGGCAAATATATCTGCGGGGCAGAAGTGGAGAAGATGTCCAAATCCAAGTACAACGTAGTTAACCCGGATGACATCATCGAAAAATATGGAGCCGATACCCTAAGGTGTTACGAAATGTTCCTCGGACCGTTGGAGCAGTTTAAACCTTGGAATACAAATGGGATTGATGGCGTTTTCAAATTTTTGAGAAAGCTATGGAATCTATACCATGATGGATCAGGAACTTTCAGCGTCAGCGATCAAAAGCCAAATGAGAAAGAGCTTAAAACGCTCCACAAAACCATAAAGAAGATGGAAGAGGATATGGCGAATCATAGCTTCAATACTTCCGTTTCCAGCTTCATGATCTGTGTGAATGAGCTTACGGCTTTGAAGTGTAATAAGAGAGAAATTCTTGAGCCATTAGCTGTTTTGGTTTCTCCATACGCTCCTCATATTGCGGAGGAATTATGGACTCTACTTGGGAATAACGAATCCATTTCATACGCTGCATTCCCTGTGTTCAAGGAAGAATATCTTACAGAAAGTTCTTTTGAGTACCCAGTGATGATCAATGGTAAAATGAGGACTAAGCTCTCATTGGCAGTAGATATGGCAAAAGATGATATTCAGGAAGCAGCTCTTGCAAATGAAGTGGTTCAAAAATGGCTGGAAGGAAAATCTCCTAAAAAAGTGATCATTGTACCAGGCAAAATCATTAACCTGGTTGTTTAAGGAATCAACAGTTTGTAGGAAAAGGGAAATGATTAATTTCCCTTTTCTTTTTTACGCCCCGCATGATCCTATATCTCTATCCAGTTAAAACCGCCTTTATCGAAAGGGATCTGCGGATGCTTGATTCAGACTTTAAGGTCAAGCCAATAGAATTTACCCAAAACCCGAAAGCCCTTCTTTTCTACTTCATTCTTCAATTTTTTCAGCTTCTGTGGAATTTACCAAGGACAGAATCCTATCTCTGCTTCTTTGCGGGCTATCATTCAGTCCTACCTACCTGGTTTGGTAAAGTCTTCGGAAAGCCCTGTGTGATTCAGGCTGGCGGAACGGATGC
The DNA here is from genome assembly GCA_964562785.1 of uncultured Limnohabitans sp. Taxonomy (GTDB): domain Bacteria; phylum Bacteroidota; class Bacteroidia; order Cytophagales; family Cyclobacteriaceae; genus Algoriphagus. The sequence continues at coordinate 1,176 of CAZLUY010000698.1, forward strand.
AAGTAATATGCCCGAGATCAACTATGGAAACTTCCGCAAAAAATGGCTTCGGAAAGCAACGGTTTATTCATTCAAAAACTGCTCATTAATTCTTCCTGTAGCAGAATCACTGATTTCCACGGAATACACATATGACACTAAAATATCTTCCAAACAAGGAATCAAAAACCTGATCCCAAGTTTAACAACCCCTTTTCAAGTTACTCCAAATGGTTTTGATACAAAATTCTGGATCGATCAGGAAAAAGAAAGAAAACCTCTAAGCTTTATAACTCTAGCTACAGGAACCTCTAAAGAGAACCGTGCAAAAGTTAAAGGCTATGATATGATTGAGGCTCTGGCAAAAAAGAACCCTCAATGGCAATTCACACTAGTGGGAGACAAAGGTTATCAGTCCAATAATCCAAACATCGAGGTCCGAGGAAAAGAGAATCGAGAATCGCTCAGGGAATTATTTAATCAGCATACCTTCTACCTCCAGTTATCCACCTCTGAAGGATTCCCAAATTCTTTGGCGGAAGCCATGTCCTGTGGCTGTGTGCCCATCGGATCTAATGTTGGCGCTATCAAAGAAATAATAGGCGATTCAGGTTTTGTCCTTCAAAGAAAAGACAGCGAGCCTGTCATATCGTGGGTAAAAAGTCTTAGCGTTGAAGAAATTGCCCGATTGAGGAAATTAGCACGAAAACGGATCTCTGAGGAGTTCCATTATGAAAAAAGAAAAGGCCTGCTTATTAAGGTACTAAACGAAATAATAATTCGGTAAATAAAGATATCTGGGTTTGTAATGGAATTTTATCAAACTAGCCAAAAAGGAACCTGTTTTTAGTAAAAAAACAGAAATCTATCGTTCTTTAACTGTTTTGAGAACCGACAATTCTCAATTGAACAAAAATCTCATCAAAATGAGACAAAGAAAAAGGGAGCTTTAAGAAAGCCCCCTTTTTTTCGGGTTTATTATCAATCAATCAAAACCATATAAAATTTGGATTATGAAAATTTTCTCAAATTTTCTAATGGTCAAATTTGATTAAACATAATTTTTTAATGAT
>CAZLUY010000699.1:0-6866 GCA_964562785.1 uncultured Limnohabitans sp.
GGGATAACCACGTCGTGTTCGGCAAAATTCATAATGGAGTTGTGTGCGTAAAGGATGACAGAAGTATCCAGCACAAAGATTTTCCGATCTTTATCGGCTTTTGCTCTTGGCATATGTGCGGCTTGAGAAATTTTACTTTAAATAAGTTAACTAATAAAATCCCGCAAAAACCAGCATTCAATAAGAATTTAAGGTTAATAATTTTGAACCCCTTCTTATTCTATTGAGAATCAAAGAAATAAAATTTCATAGCTCGATTTACCGCAGTATTTAGTCAAGCAAAGCAGCAATATCGTTCTGATCCAGGCTCTTCATAAAGCTTTCTTCAGAACCGATTAGTTCTCCAGCTAAAGCAAGCTTTCTATCCTGTAAGGCCATGATTTTTTCCTCAACTGTACCCTTGGTGATGAACTTGTAAATAATAACTTTATTCTTCTGACCAATTCGGTGAGCCCTGTCAATGGCTTGGGCCTCCACCGCAGGATTCCACCATGGATCCAAAAGGAAAACATATTCAGCCTTTGTCAAATTAAGGCCAACCCCTCCTGCCTTTAAGGAGATTAGGAAGACCTTGATGTCGTCATTCTCCTGGAAGTTCTCAACTTGAGCCTGTCTGTCCTTTGTAGCTCCATCCAAATATGAATAAGGAATCTCTTGCTCATCCAGATATTCACGGACAATGGATAAGTGCCTCACAAATTGGCTAAACACCAATACTTTGTGCCCTTCTGAAATAGAAGAAGCCAGCATATAAGTTACATCCTCAAGCTTACCAGAATCGCCTTCAAAATCATCCCTAACTAACTTAGGGTGGTTGGCAATCTGGCGAAGTTGCGTAAGGCCTCGAAGTAAGGTGAATTGCTGGGTGCTTCGGCCGGTCTCCTGAATTTCGTTGACGATCTTTTCGCGGTAATAATTCTTCACCTCATCATAGACTTCCTCCTGTTCAGCAGTCATTCCAGAATACTTCACATTTGTCAATTTCTCTGGAAGATCTGTAGCTACCTGGGACTTCAAGCGTCTCAGAATAAATGGCTTGATCAAAGCTGCAAGCTTAGCGGCCTTATCCATGTCTTTCTGCTTTTCTATAGCATATAAAAAGTTCTTTTTGAATGTGGCTTGAGAACCCAAAAGTCCCGGATTCACAAAATTCATTTGTGACCACAAATCCATTGTCCCATTTTCCACAGGTGTACCCGTCAGAATAAGCTTTTGCTTACACTTCAGCCTATTCACGGCCATAGCAATATTACTCCCTGGGTTCTTGATCGCCTGTGATTCATCCAGAATCACATAATTGAAGTAAAACTCCTTCAAAATATCTACATCTAGACGGGTAATCCCATAGCTCGTTAAGACAAGGTCATACTCTCCAAATTGCCATGGATCTTTTACACGGTGAGTACCTGTATAAACTAATATTTTTAACCTTGGAGTGAATTTTTGAGCCTCTAACTGCCAATTATAAATCAATGAAGTAGGCATAACCAGAAGCGAAGTCAAATCTGGGTTTCGCTCCTGTTCATGTGCTAGCAAGGCAAGAGTTTGAACGGTTTTACCGAGACCCATATCATCAGCAAGGCAACCTCCAAATTTGAACTCATTAAGAAACCTTAGCCAGTTATACCCTTCTTTCTGGTATGGTCGAAGAATGCCTTCGAAAGACTCTGGAACATCAAATTGCTCAATGCTCTCAAAGTTGCGAAGTGATTCAAGTTTCCGACTCATGGTGAGTTGGACTAAATCACCTTGCTGAAGCTGCTCGGCCAAAGCCAGATGATGTTTTCTCATCACCATACTGTCCTTTTCACCTTTGTCTTCCATAAAGCTGAAAAGCTCTGAATAGTTGACAAACCAAGAAGATGGAATTACGGCTATTTCTCCATTTGGCAATTCAAACTCCGTTTTCCCGGAGAGCATCACTTTTCTCAGTTTAGCAAAGCTCACCAAATAAAGCCCAAACTTGATTTTCGCATGAACATCAAACCAGTCAATGTTTTCATTGACTTCAATAGATATCTGTGCTTTACCGATATGATAGTTCTTTCCTGAATTTTGGTCTACCTGCTTAATCTTAACTCCTTCGATCTCCAGCTTCTCTTCATTTTCAGTGATCCATTGGAAGGCCTCTGTTTTAGGCATTGCAACACGACCCTTGCGGATTGGAAGTCCTAGGTCATGAATCAATTTTCCGTAATACCGCTCCTTTTGCTGGCTACGAATCACCTTATAAAAGGTATAGTCATCTCCATCTTGCTCAACTCTCACATTATGCTCTCCAGAATGATCTGCCCTAAACTCATTTTCTCCATACTTGAATCTTAGCTCAAAGGCAATCTGACTTTGGAAAACTTCACTTTCCCGACGTTCGAAAAGATCTTCAGTAGAGGTACTCGGCAAATCACTAATCCCAACAAATACTTCTGGACTACCCCTTTCAATTTTTACCTCAAAACCATGAGGAAACACATCGAAGTGGGCAAGGAGATTAGCAATGAATTTTGTGTAGTAGGCAGGCTCAAATTTTTTCTCAATGACCACGAATTTCTTCCTGAGGAAAGGAATAAGTTTTTTCCCATCAAGATTTTTATCGAAGTGATACAATTCATTCTGCATCAACAACCAACCTGGATTTTTACATAATAAAACTCCGTTTCTTTTATCTATTTCAAGTTTCTCACCTTTATGCTTGAAAGTGGGCTTGTACTGAGTATGGTCTTCGTTTTTGAAAAAGTGGAAGTGAATGGTCACAGGCTCAGGATGAACCTTTATCTCTTTCCAAATTGGATTCTTATCATTGGCCATTTCAAAGAGACGCTTCCCAATTAATAGAGGAAGAATCTTTGATCTCAAGTCCTCAAGATCTCTTTCCAGATTCTCCTGAATTACTTTGTCCTCAGTTTTAGGATCATAGATTTTCCTAAGAAAGTCTTTAGGCCGAATATTTCTTTTTATGTATGGCTTTACAACGACTTCTTGAGCCATCTTATCCATCAACTTGATCAACTTATAGTCTCTTTCGTCCAAGCCAGAATCAAATTCATCGGCATTCAGAAAGCTTATGTTTTGGTTGGCCAAGGAGAGTCTTCCCTTCTCGTCTAGTTGGACAACGTAGGATTCAAAAAGCAAGCCCAGGTACTCATGACTATATAATGAGTACACGATCTCAAAGGGCTGATCTGGGTTTACAATCATTAGAGCTTCAGCTATTTAAGGTGGGAAGCTTTAAAAACTTCCCAAAGTGATCAATTCTCCTCACCAAACTCTTTTCCGCAATTTGAAAATTACAAAAAAATTGATCATACCAGCCATTCAGGCTGTTTTTTTAGCTGAGCGGTATCACCCCAATAGATAAACTTTAAGAATCTTTAGAAAAAATGAAATCAGGCGACCTCTGAGTCAAGGGTTAGCTCGCTGTAGAAACCTCTTCAGGGGTTTCGTCTTCCTTCTTTTTATCAGGGAAAAACTTTCCTTGAAAAATCAGAATAATCGCCACCCCGATGAAAATCGAAGCATCTGCCACATTAAAAATTGGCCATAGAGCGGTATAATCGCCACCCCAGAGTGGTACCCACTCAGGAAGGTAGCCTTCCCAGATATCGAAGTAAAACATATCCACTACCTGGCCATGAAACCAGGGAGTTGGGGCATTATATGGAGCATTTTTTAACCAAACACCATAGAAAATAGAATCAACCAGATTACCAATCGCTCCTCCTAGAATCATCGCTATACATAATATATATAAGGAGTGTTGCTTCTGCTTAATTATATAATACAGATAGTAACCGATACCAAACATGGCTACCAGCCTGAAAGTAGTAAGTATCAACTTCCCATACTCCGAACCAAGCTGCATGCCGAAAGCCATCCCTGGGTTGGTGGTATAATGTAGTTTAAACCAATCACCGAAAATTAAAATCTGACCTGGTGTCCCAAAATCCATTTCGAAGTGAACCCACATCTTAACCGCCTGATCAATCAATATGACCAGGAGAGTCACCCCGAAAAACTTTACATAATTGTTCATTACAATGATTTTAGGCCTTCTTCACCAATACGTTTAAAGAAAAGTCATCCAATTCCAATTCTACTGCTTCGCTTAACTCAGCTGATGATTCCAAACGCATAGCTTGAGTCTCAGTTTGGATATATACTCCAAAATTATTGATAGCTCCATCAACCAATGCTATGCCAGATTGAACCTCTATGCTAATCTTATCCTGAACTTCCAGACCCATATCTTTCCGTAGGTTCTGAATTCTATTGACTAGGTCACGCGCAATTCCCTCTTCTTTCAATTCATCAGAAAGCGTTACATCTAAAGCAACGGTTACCCCTTTATCAGAAGCAACAGACCATCCAGGAATATCCTGAGAGCTGATTAAAACCTCATCTACAGAGATCCTGATTATTTCTCCATCTGCATCTACTTCAAAACTTCCATCGCGTTCGATTTGCCCGATCTCCTCCTGACCCCAGGATTTTATCGCCGCAACCACAAATCGCATTTTAGGCCCTAGCTTCTTTCCAAGCACTGGAAGATTAGGCTTTACGTCCTTAACAAGGATGCCTGAAGCATCGTCGATATACTCGATGGTCTTAATATTCACCTCAGATTTGATCAATTCCTCCACATGTTCAATCTGAGCTTTGGTTTCATCAGAAAGAACCGGAATCAATATCCGAGAAAGAGGCTGTCTAACTTTCAGCTTTTCCTTCTTTCTTAGTGAATGCACCAAGGAAGAAATTGTCTGAGCCAGACCCATGCTACTCTCCAGGTCTATATTTATCAAAGCTTGGTCAGCAGCTGCCCAATTGGTCAGGTGAACAGACTCCTCTTTGCTATCCATGGAGTTGGTTAGGTTTTGATACAACCAATCTGAATAGAATGGAGCAAATGAAGACATGAGTTGACTTAAGGAAGATAGGCCCTCAAAAAGAGTCTCATATGCGGCGCGTTTATCATCGCTCATATCACCTCTCCAGAAGCGTTTCCTTGCTAATCTCACATACCAGTTGGAAAGTTGATCCACAGTGAAGTTCATGATAGCACGAGTCGCACGAGTCGCATCATAATTATCCATGGCCTCCTCCACTTCTAGGATCAAGGATTGAAGCTTTGAAATAATCCACTGATCCAATTCAGCTCTTTTCCCGACCGGAATCGCTTTCTCAGATTCGTAGACGAAGTGATCCAAATTCGCGTAAAGCGCGAAGAAATTGTATGTGTTTTGAAGTGTTCCAAAGAATCTTCTCTGCACCTCAGCAACCCCATCAAGGCTGAATTTCAAATTATCCCAAGGATTAGCATTGCTAAGCATATACCACCTCAAGGCATCTGGTCCAAACTCTTTAAGGGTTTTGAATGGATCAACAGCATTGCCCAATCGCTTGGACATCTTATTCCCGTTCTGATCCAGTACAAGACCATTGGCGATAACATTCTTAAAGGCCACATTATCAAAAAGCATTACTGCTAGTGCATGCAGTGTAAAGAACCAACCTCTGGTTTGATCCACACCCTCAGCGATATAATCCGCTGGATAATTTGCTTTAAAAATGTCTTCGTTCTCAAATGGATAATGCCACTGTGCATAAGGCATAGCTCCAGAGTCAAACCATACATCTATTAAATCAGGTTCGCGGAACATCTTCTCACCTTTATCAGAAACCAGAACTACATCATCCACATAAGGTCTGTGAAGATCCAACTCCTTGCCTTCGTAAGGAGATTTCTCCATAAAACCCTTTGCAATGGACTTTTCTATTTCTGATTGCAAATCAGCTATAGATCCAATGCACTTCTCTTCTGAACCGTCTTTTGTTCTCCAGATAGGCAAAGGAGTACCCCAGAATCGTGATCTGGATAAATTCCAGTCAACCAAATTCTCAAGCCAATTGCCGAAGCGACCTGTTCCAGTTGCTTCTGGCTTCCAGTTGATCGTCTTATTCAGCTCAACGAGTTTATCCTTGTATTCCGTGGTTTTGATAAACCAGCTTTCCAATGGGTAGTAAAGCACAGGCTTATCAGTCCTCCAGCAATGTGGATAGCTGTGTTCGTATTTCTCAACCTTAAAAGCCTTATTGTCATTCTTGAGAATGATCGAGATGATTACATCCGTACTCTTGTAATCAGGTAAAGATTCATCATCCTCCAGGTAATTTTTTACATAGAAATCATTGACACCATATTCTTTGTGTGCCTTTATCCCATGCTCTTCCATTCTGGCGGCTAAATACTCACCAACTACTGGAAGGAACCTTCCTCGTTTGTCTACAACCGGAATATCATTACCCTTTTCGTCTTGGACAAAAACACCTGGAACATTATTCTGAACAAGTGTTCTGAAGTCATCTGCACCAAAAGCTTTAGCAAGGTGAACGATACCGGTACCATCTTCAGTGGTCACATAGTCACCCGAGATGACTGTGAATGCCGGATGAGGCAATTTCAACCCTTCAATTGGGAAAAGTTGCTCATACTCCCAGCCAAGCATGTCCTTACCCTTAAACTCTTCAACTACCTCAAATGGAATCAGTTTGTCACCAGGCTTGTAATCTTCCACCTTAAGGTCTGCAGCTTTCTTATTGAAGTATGCTCCCATTCTAGCTTTCGCCAGGATCACAAACTCTGCCTCATGGGTATATGGATTAAAGGTCTTCACCTTCACATAATCCAACTTTTCCCCTATGGCCAAAGCCGAATTAGAAGGCAATGTCCAAGGCGTGGTAGTCCATGCAAGAATGAAGGTATTCTCTTCACCTTTAAGTTTGAACTGTGCTGTGATGGAGGTGTCCTTCACATCCTTATAGGTACCCGGCTGATTCAATTCATGCGAGGAAAGACCTGTTCCAGCTGCTGG
>CAZLUY010000700.1:0-2532 GCA_964562785.1 uncultured Limnohabitans sp.
TGCACCATGCACCATTGGAGCAGTACCGATGCCAGCCTCGTTGGAGAAGGCTGCGCGTCGAGCGCCTGTAATTATCACAGCTCCAACTGCTCCACCTGCAGCTGCTTTTCCCGTAAATGCATCAGAAACAATCTCCATCAGCATGGTTGGTATTTCACCAAGGTAGTTGAATAGAATCATGATTACAGTAAGGAAGTACAAAACTACCATAAAGGGAACAAGCCTGGAAGCGACACTCGCGATCCTTTTTATTCCTCCAAGAATTACCACGGCTACAACCACCATCATGGTTATTCCAATAATCCATTTCGTTGATTCTCCATTGTCCAGACCATTAGGCTCAAGGAGAACCGTTCTGATAACTGCCGTAAGCTGATTTGCCTGAAAAATGGCCAATAAGCCCAATACTCCGGCGATACAGAAGATATAAGAAAGAAACTTCCACTTCTTCCCCATTCCTTCTTCTATCACATACATGGGACCTCCTTGAACTTCTCCAGAGCTATCCTTTCCCTTGTACATAATGGCCAAGGAGCAAGTGTAAAATTTGGTCGCCATACCCATAAAGGCAGAAACCCACATCCAAAATATGGCACCGGGACCACCCATTGTGATAGCGATTGCCACACCACTAATGTTACCTAAACCTACTGTAGCTGCTATAGCTGAGGATAAGGCCTGAAAAGAGGTAATCTGTCCTGGGATGTTGGTATCGTCATATTTGCCACGTAGTAGACTGATTGCGTGCCCCAATTGAGAGAATGGAACAAAGCCAGAATGAATAAGCAGGATTATTCCTCCTCCCATTAAAAGAATGAGCATAGGGGTTCCCCAAATCCAATTGGCAAAGTTTATTATTAAATCTCCCATAAGGTCTAGTGCGCAGCTGAGTCTTGATTACGGAGGTCAAAGATAGAAATCCCGAGCACTTAAAGAATTAAAATCTTATGACTAACCCTACCAATTGACCTTTGGAGATTTGTAATAATTAATTCCCAGAATATCCCATCTTTTAGCTGTATTGGCTAAACGAACTTCAAAGTCCGCCCACTGTCTCATATTGGAAGGAGTCCATGCCACCTCTGCAAGTGCATATATCCGTGGGAAAATCATGTATTGAATATCTTCTCTATTGGTGACTGTTTCAGACCACAACGGGGTTTCAACACCAATAATATCAGAAGCCTCAATACCTTCAAGGTAATTTGCAGGATCCCAATTGTATGAATCATCCACTTCTATGTAAGCTGCCCAATGAAGCCCAAGCAGCGTGGTAGAATCATACTGCATATCCATGTAAGTCTTCTTTGCTGGAGACATCAGCACTTTTCGCCCCTGCTTAACAGCCAACAAGGCATTCTCGTCATCTCCCCAATATTGAGCAATATTTCCCTCAAGAAGAGATGCTGTGGCTACCTCATCCCAGCCTATACTAGTTTTTCCATACTTCTTGACAATGTCCTGTGCACGGTTGACAAACTTAATGTAATCGTCTTTTTCAGTCACATGAGACTCATCTCCTCCTATATGAAAATAAGGGCCAGGTGTAATAGCAACGATCTCCCTAACCACATCATCAACAAATTGATAAGTAAGATCCAAGTCGGTTGCAAAAGTTGAAAAACCAACTTCAGTACCCGTATAGAGTTCAGCGGGCTGAGGGTTCACCTTTGGCATATCATAATCCAATGGCAGAACTGTCAATGAATCTAAAACTCCATTAGCTAGATTAACACCTGGATTGAGCTCAGCATAGGATGCCAAAGCTGAATTAGTATGCCCTGGCATATCTATCTCAGGAACAATGGTGATATATCTCTGTGCAGCATAATTCACAATATCTGTGTACTCTTCCTGAGTGTAAAAGCCTCCTTCACCACCGCCAACTTCAGTACTTCCTCCAATTTCTGTCAACTTCGGCCATGACTTAATCTCTATTCTCCATCCCTGATCGTCAGACAAATGGAGGTGTAGAAAATTATACTTAAGACCTGCCATTACATCGATATAATGCTTCACATCTTCTACATCGAAGAAATGTCTTGCAACATCTAGCATCGATCCTCTATATCCATATTCTGGTCTATCATTGATTTCCCCGGCTGGAATAAAGATTGATTCAGAGATCATATTTTCTGAAACCACTTCTGGTGGAAGCAATTGAAGTAAAGTTTGCATGCCATAGAAAAGGCCTTGCTCACCATCTGATTTTAGAACAACCTGATCAGAATCAATTATCAAACTATAGGCCTCATAATCATTTCCACCTGTTCTCTCAAGAACAATATTTCCTTCACTATTGGAAACTGGCACATTTGAACCAACAGCATCACTCAACTCTTCACTTAAGCTTTCAGCAATCCACTCCATTCCAGGGCCTGAACCTTTTACAAAAATTCCTGAAGAAGCGTTTATTTCATAAGAGCCTGATTCGGACTTAATCTCCCTTGGAAGTGGAATTAAAGCCTTATCAGACAATGATTCAACACTTGGAGAACATGAAGCCATAAGGCCTAAAAACAAAAGAAAAAG
>CAZLUY010000701.1:0-11085 GCA_964562785.1 uncultured Limnohabitans sp.
CTTTTGGAAATTGTCTGAAGATTCTTCGGCCAGTGGTTTCCCAGGCAAACATTTCGAAATAGAGAAAGTAGAGATGAAGAAGAGCTACCAAGATGATAACTAACTGACTTGCGATTTCCATAGGTGCTTTTCTTTGAAAATACGATTTAAGTAGGAAATGCTAATACGGGCAAAAGATCATTTAACTTTGGCCATGCCTAAGATTGAGCTTCCTAAAGACTTCCGAAACCAAATGATTGCCCTTTTAGGGGAAGAGGAGTTTGATGTTTTCGCCAAGGCTCTGGAAACTCCTTCAAAAACTTCCATCCGGTTCAACCCTTTCAAAGAAGTCAATTACCAGCTCCCTATGGATAGCATCCCTTGGGTTGAAGGAGGCTTCACTCTTAAGGAAAGACCTTCTTTTAGTAAAGATCCACTTTGGCATTCTGGGGCCTATTATGTTCAGGAATCATCCTCTATGTTCTTGGATTGGGTCTTAAGAAGTCTATCAATCCCCAAGGGTATTTTTCTTGATATGTCAGCCGCTCCTGGCGGTAAATCCACCTTACTTTCTTCGTATCTGGGAGATGAAGGCCTTCTTGTGTCCAATGAAGTCATACAATCAAGAGCGCAAATTTTAAAGGAGAACATTGTCAAATGGGGCTTGGGAAATACTGTCGTTACGAATAATGATCCTGAGCATTTTGATGATTTGGAAGGTCTTTTTGATTGTGTATTGGTTGATGCACCTTGCTCAGGGGAAGGGATGTTCAGAAAAGATCCCAATGCCAGAACTGAATGGTCGCTGGACAACGTTAATCTCTGTTCAGCTAGGCAAAGTAGAATTCTAGATCACTGCGGTGCTCTGGTCAAAGGTGGAGGCTATCTGATATACTCGACCTGCACATTCAATGAGAAGGAGAATGAAGAAATGATCAAATTTCTGACTGATGAATTCTCTTTTGAACCTGTCAGGATCTCCCATCAACCAGAATGGGGGATTGTTGAATCTGAAGTAGAAACATCAGAAGGCACTTTTTTTGGATATCGCTTTTTCCCTCATCAAGTTCCTGGAGAAGGCTTTTTCATTACCATTCTTAGAAGGCCTGATGATGCCTTCACTTTTAACCCAAAGAGGGCAAAAGACTTCAAGCACCCATTTCTCAAAGAGGTAAGAGACAAGGAATCTGAGCAAATAGATCTGGAGTTTGGGTATGAGCCTTATGGTAAATATTATACACTGAACGACTCCTATTTTCGAATTAATAGAAATTTCATACCAGAATTTGAAATGATAATCAGGTCGCTGAATGCAAGATATTTTGGAATTGAAATAGGAAAAAGAATTGGCAAGGATTGGATTCCGAGTCCGGAATGGGCGCTAAGTATTCTCCCAAAAAATGCTTTTGAAAGTATTGAATTAGATGAAAGTCAAGCCTTGGCCTTTCTCAAAAAAGAGGAAATTAAATTTGACCAAATACCTCAAGGTTGGCTCTTGGTGAATTTCAGAGGCCAAAGTCTTGGTTGGCTCAAAAACTTGGGAAGCAGACTGAACAACTACTACCCCAAAGAGTGGAGGATTAGGAAATAGTCTTGCTTATTTTTAACCCTTCGACCAAAGCCTCCATCGCCTTAGTCGCTTTTTTTTGGCTGGAGTAATCTAAACTCCACGGCTCCATTCCTTCCGCCAAAATCACACATTTATAGACTTTGTAATTAGAGGTAATCGTGGGGCTCACGCCATTTGGTTTGTTTCTCTTGTTATACTCATGCTCTACCATATCTACTGCACTGACTTTCGGGATATCTTTCCACTCTCCAGATTTCACAAAAACCCATTGATCATAGTCTAGAAATTTATTTCGATCAAAATCGAAAATTACACCTGAATAACTGGATAGAAGCGGAATGGAAATCAGAATGGCTCCTCCTGCAACAAGAAGGGTTTTTGTTGTTTGTTCCACGTCAGAAAAATAGGGCGCCAATAAAATGATTACTGCCCCAAGAATAAGGATTCCTCCAAGAACCTTCGATCCCTCGGACCATGAGAAATCTTTATAGTGAAATCGCTTCATAAATCAATCCGGAAAAATACTCTTGTCCATACCAGGAACGATACGCAAGGCATTTTTGTAATACACTTTTTTCAAAACTTCATCTGAAAGTCCTAAGCCGTACATTTTCCAATAAGCATGATACTTTTTGTAATAAGGAAAATATTCATCATTCGTCTCTAAGACCCTGAAATAAGTATTGAACTCCTCTCGATTGTAAGCATCCTTTCCAAATAGAATTCTGTCCTGATACTTTTCAAAAAACGCTTTTGCTCGTCGAGGTTGTCTTCCGAATTCAGCGATTACGGCCCCTATTCCAAAGTTCACATTAGGGTATTTTTCAAGATGGGCCTCGGCCTTGTCCAGGTCATTTGCCATCCAACCCATATGTGCGTTGATGAAGGTGGTCCCAGGATGCTTACCAAAAATATCATGCTGCTCAGCAATGATCTGATCGAATGGAGCTGGGTCCGTATCACTTCTTTTTCTTCTGGGTCTCAGCTTTAGCTCAAGCCATCTTTCATTGTTCGCATCATGTGGCTGCCAAAAGTGTGCAGGATCCGCTGAATGAATCAATACTGGTATGCCTAGCTCGCCTGCCTTTGCCCAAACCGGGTCGAGATCTGGGTGGTTAATAGGAACCCTATTTCCATCTACATCCTTCACCGACAGACCAAGACTCTTATAAATCTTTAGACCAACCGCACCTGCTTGAACATCTTCCTCCAGCTCTTTAACAGCTAATCTGCTCCAGTTCTCATCACCAAAACCAGCAAAATTAAGGTTAGTGAAAACCATAAACCTTCCAGGAGCATGGGTTTCAAACTCTTTAAGCATAGACCGGATATACTCCTGCTGAGAATCGCTTGTCCCTCTACCAAATCCTCGTCCACTTAGATTGACTAAAACACCCATATTGAGCTCTTTCATCTCCGAAAGAAGGTTGTCAATCTTATTCTTATCAATTCCTCCCTGATGACTATGGATGTCAACAAATGGAAATTTCGCATGGGTAACAATAGTTTCTTCCACCTTCAGGGTAGAAGGGGGATTGTACTCTTCGAAGCTCATTTCCTGTCCCTGCGTTTGAAACGCGGTAAATGAAGCAACAAAAAATACTAGATAGTGAATTCGGGTAAGTCTCATGTTTGGTAGGTTAATCCTTGAAATAATCAATTTTTCAGCTCAATGCCTAAAAGCAATGTTCAGCCAAGACAAAAAAAGCCCTTACATGAATCAGGGCCTCTTTCACTATTTTTTTCTATCTGGCGGTTCCCGCATTAATTATCTGTCCAAAGAAAATCGCATTAGCAAAGAGTTTATTGGTACCAAACCAGAAAGCCCGGAAGTTAGGGTTATCAGCAAAGCCAATTACTCTACCATTTCCAACACTCTCAACGCGAATCACACCTCCCTGCTGTAAACCCTCCACATTAGACGGATGCAAGTAGCCCGAAGCAAGAGGAGACTCAGTATACACCATTGGGTTCGCGTATGGATTTGCAGATGGTTCTATCCAAAGATTGTCGTTTCTAAAGGAATAGATTTCTGGCTTGGTATAACCAAACCCTACCGGGTGAGAAGTATCTAGCAAGGCATTGAATATCGCTCCTCCAGTGACCAGAGCTCCTGTTGCGTTTTGGAAGTCCGAGTAGCTTTTTTGAAGAGCAGGCTCTCCTTCTGAACGCTCTCTGAATTCAAAATCAATTACTTCCTGGTTTGTAAGGAATTGAAGCGCTCGACCTTTAGCCACAAGAGTTCCTCCACGTGATGTCCAACTTTGAAGAGCTGATGCCCCTGATTTACCTAGGCCATTGTAGTTTCCATCAGGCATCAAGATTACATTGTATCTATCGATAACTGAGCTCCTCACCCTATTCATAGGTAATAAGGTCACTGGCATTTCATACCTCTGATCAAGTAGGTGCCAAATTTCCCCTGCTTCATAGCTGTCTACTCCTCCGTCTACTAAAAGTGCTACCTCTGGCTTCTCAAGAGAAAAGATCTTTCTGGAACCTAGATTCACTCCTCCAGTATAACCAGAGTTCAGTGCAAATATTTCCAAGTGCGAGTCCGCCGCTACTTTTTTCAAAGCATCAAAAAACTCTGCATCAGAAAAACCGCTTTCACCTGCATCAATAAGTACCGTGCCTCGTCCAAAAAGCTGGCCCTCCGCGGTACTAAACTCTTCAGTGGTGACTCTCACTCTAAATCCTTTCTCCAATAAATCATAGGCCGCTTTAGGAGCATAGTATTCCGTCCATGGCATTGCATACTGATAAGCTCCAGAATTACCATTAACCAGGCCCTCGGCCATTTGGTGAGAATCCTTAGTGACTTGCTGCACATTAGCAAGATTTAAAATCTTACTATTTAAAGCCATATAATCCAGGTTAAAAGCCATTGGATAGGTCCAAGCAGAAATGTCATAGAATAAGCTATCCTGGAAGCTTGTTCTCGTTTCAAACATGGCCTTAATCAATCGATACTGTGGTTGATTTGCTGGAACGATGTAAGCATTCTCAGCTTTAAACTCCATCCCATTTACAGCGATGTCTTCTTTGAGGCTGAACACATCCACATTATGCTGCAGGATGAGATCCGCTAGATGAAAGCTTCTGGCATCATCTCCCTGACTTCCGAAAATATAGGCCTTATTCACATCTGCTGCTGCCTCATCAGCGGCACCTTGGTAAAATTCAACCATCCAACCATTTAATTCTTCACCCATGTCCTTTAGGGCAGCGAAAGAGGACAAGTTCGCAGTGAATTGATTTCTGATGGCAAAAGGAAAACTCAACATTCCATTGGCGCTTTCTTGAAGGTGCCCACGAGCACTGGCTTGTTCGAAAAGAATACCTATTGATCCTTGAACATCAGGGTAAGTTGAGCCTTTACCGTAATAGAAATCATCATAGCTCTCCCTGGTGAAGTACAAACTGCCAAGTTTATCTAAAGCCTCAACATGGTACATGCCAATCTTATTGGTCAATTCCTGATTCTTAGCAGGAGTCAGAGGGTGGACTCTTGAAGGAATTCCTGGCTGAAAGAAAAAGGTGCTATAAGTCCCCATTTCATGGAAATCCAAATGCACATTTGGTAACCAATCTTGAAAAACTCTTACCCGATTCCTGGATTCAGGATGCTGAACTGGCAACCAATCTCGATTCAAATCAAACCAATAGTGGTTTGTTCTCCCTCTTGGCCATGCTTCATTATACTCACGACCATTTGGATCACCATTTAGATTATAGGCCTTGTGTGAGTTCACCCATGAAGCAAATCGATTGACCCCATCAGGATTAACCGCAGGGTCTAACAGTAGAACCACATTTTCCAAATCAGAAGCTATTTCATTGGCCGCAGCAAAATGGTAAGCCGCCAAAAGCGAAGCGTTCGCCCCGGAAGCTTCATTACCATGAACAGAATAGCCCATGTACATCACAGCTGGAAGGCTCGCCGGATCAACCGAGGACCCTGATTCTCTCAATTTCTGTCGCTCTGACTTAATCTCATCGATTCGCCCCAGATTAGAAGGCGAGGTGATCGTAAGAAGTGTCTGAGGTCTCATTTCATAGCTTCTTCCAGTTTCCTCAAAAGTCACTCGATCAGACGCTTCTGCCACTGCCTTCATATAGGTAACCAGTTGATCATGGGTGGCATGCCACTCGCCTACCTGAAATCCAAGAACGTCCTTGGGGGTAGGAATATTAGGATCATAAGTGTACCCTTCCGGCAGATAATAATCCAAATCAACCTGCGCAAATCCTTTTGCTGAAAAGAGCAAAAGCAAACAAATGAAAAGAGATTTCTTCATGGTCTATGATTATATTTTTAGTAAAAATCGGACAAAAATAGGATGTAAAAAGCTATTTTGGTTTAGTGGCAAAATTTTTTGAAGAGCTGATATGAATCTATTAGAACCAAACGCTGTACTATTGACCCAACTCACCATGGCCATTTATGCCTGTTTTTGGGTATACGCCATTTTCGATTTGATCAAAGCTGAATTTAGAGACCCTAACCAAAAACTGATTTGGGCGATTTTCTTAGTCTGCATCCCGGTTATCGGCACTTTTATGTACCTAGCCATGAGCCGAAGACTAAAGGTTAGAGACACTCTATTCAGTAAATCAGGTAAAAAATTTAACTTCAGAAGAAGATGATTGCATTTATAGAAAATTTTGGTGGTTTGGCAGTTCTCGTTTTTTCGATTCTTGGACTGATTTATTCAGTCGTATGGGTGTATTGTCTTATCGATATTATTCGATCTGACTTCAAAGACTCTAATATGAAACTGATCTGGATAGTGATTTTGCTTTTTGCTCAGCTAATCGGCCCCATTGCCTATTTGGCCGTTGGAAAATCAACCAAAATCTCACCCTCTAACCCTTTCTAAATGTTCGGACTAGGTATTATCGGATTGCTCATTTACATCTACACCATTTACGACGTAGTTGTAAGCAATTTCCACAACAGTAATGACAGAGTAATCTGGCTGATAATTGTGATCCTTATTCCCTTTCTGGGAACAATTCTTTGGTTCGCAGTTGGTAGAAATAAAAGAATCTAGGCTAGACTGAATATATCCTTTAGGGCATCAGCCAAGTCAGGGAATTCATACCTGAAACCAGCCTTTTGTATTTTTTGGCTGGAAACACGGTTTCCACCAAGAACCATCTCAGACATATCTCCCAAAATCAATTGCAAAACAAACTTAGGCACACCAATTCCTAAATAGGTTTTACCTACAACCTGAGCCGCTGTTTTAGTTAATTCCTGGTTGGTAGCTGGGTTTGGGCCAACTGCATTGAATGTCCCCTGCAAGGTTGTTTTCTCCAAACCGAATACAAAAAGCCTGGCTAAGTCTTCTGAATGAATCCAACTCATCCATTGGTCACCGGAACCAAGCGGGGTAGCCACTGGTGGCTTAAGTAATTCTTTCAAAGCCCCTCCGGCAGCATCAAGGACAATACCTATTCTAAAGAGAACCGTACGTACATGGAGCTTTTCGATCTTTCGAACTTCAGCTTCCCACTCCTTTACCACATTGGCCAAAAAATCATCTCCAGGAGGATATGACTCTTCCATCAAATTGGTTCCTGTGTTGAATCCGTAGTAACCCACCGCTGATGCTGAAATAAAAACATCTGGCTTTTTCACTGCAGTTTCAATGGCATCATGAAGAAGTTTCGTGCTTTTGGTTCTTGATTCCAGGATTATTCGCTTTCGGTACTCCGTCCATCGTTCATCTGCAACTCCCGCACCGGTCAAATGTATGATGGCATCAGCCCACTCAACTGCAGCTACATCTATCTGACCTTTTTTGATGTTCCAGATAAAGGACTTTCGAGTTTGGATACTTCTGCTAAGCCATGCCACTTCATAGCCTTTCTCCTCTAGCTGAGCAGTAAGCTTTTGGCCCACCAGACCTGATCCACCTGTGATAAGTATATTCTTCATTTTCTTTGACTAGGTATCAACTTAATGCGCAAGACATTGTTGATGATGCCATTGTTCAGAATCAAAAAAATTCAAAAGTTGTTCCGAAAAGACCGACTCAATTTTCTAGTCGGCTGTCAAGATGTGGAAAATTGTAAAGAATACTCAACTTGTTTTGAGATTTCTTTTCAATTTTATTTGAACGTATTTCGAGTGTTTCCCATGAACAAAACTTTGATTTGAGCAGCTCATCCATCTTAAACACTTCCCTTCGATGGCTTCTCTTTATTTCTCTTGTCGGGGTTCTCTCTGGCAGCGCATCCGCTATCTTTTTAATCTCTCTTGAGTGGGCGACAAACTTTCGCGAAGAGAATATTTGGATTGTTGCCTTGCTCCCAATTGGTGGCCTCATCATTGGTTGGTCATATCATAAATTCGGTCAACGGGCAGTACTAGGAAACAACCTGCTCCTGGATGAAATCTATGAGCAGCGTGAACCCATTCCACTCCGAATGACCCCCATGGTCCTACTAGGAACAGTGATTACACACCTTTTTGGAGGCTCTGCAGGTCGTGAAGGAACGGCGGTTCAGATGGGTGGATCGCTTGCTGATCAACTCGACCGTTGGTTTGATATCACACCAAGGGAAAGGAGGCTCTTACTTATCTGTGGAGTCGCCGGAGGATTTGCATCTGTCTTTGGAACTCCACTGGCGGGAGCATTCTTTGCACTGGAATGGATGCTGGATAGAAAGGTTCGTTGGCAATCTATTTTACCTACTATTTTAACCGCCTTTCTCGCCGATTGGATCTGCGAATTTGCATGGGGGGTAGGTCATACGGTTTACCAAATTTCCGAAGTCCCTCCACATACATTGATTAATTTTCTATGGGTAATTCCTGCTGCAATTGCCTTCGGTTTATCCGGAAGACTATTTGCTAGCTCTACCCATTTTTTCTCCAAACTTTTTTCCAAAACCATTTCTTACCCTCCCCTTAGACCGGTCATCGGTGGACTTTTGATCGCTCTTTTTGTATGGATATCGGACAGTACAGTCTACCTAGGGCTTGGTGTTCCAAGGATTGTAGAAGCCTTTGAAACTCCATTACCTTGGTATGATTGGCTTGCTAAAACAGGGCTCACAAGTTTTACTCTAGGTGCAAGTTTTAAAGGTGGAGAGGTGACTCCCTTGTTCTTTACTGGAGCTACCCTTGGCAATGCACTTTCTACCTGGATTCCTTTACCTTTAAGTCTTCTCGCAGGAATAGGGTTGGTAGGTGTTTTCTCAGGTGCTACCAACACCCCGTTAGCTTGCACACTTATGGGACTAGAGTTATTTGGGATAGAGGCTGGATTATTCCTCGCTTTAAGCTGTATTATCGCCTATTTCGCCTCCGGAAATTCAAGTATTTACAGTTCACAAGATCTTAGGAAGAAACCAGTACTATTGAGGGCATGGTGGAAATCACCTTAGTTTAAGGCTTCTCCACAGGCTTTGCAATAAGCATCCTCTGGGTCTAGCCCAGTCTTTCCACAAGTATGGCAGGTAATGCCTTTCGCTAATTGATCTCTTGTTCTTTGGGCTGCCATTTCAGAGCTCACTATTCCTGTCGGGACAGCGATTATCGCATATCCCAAAAGCATTATTATTGATGAAAAAAACTGACCCAAGGGAGTAGAAGGTGTAATGTCTCCAAACCCAACAGTAGTCAAAGTCACAATTGCCCAATACATGCCTATCGGAATATTGTAAAAGCCATGTTCAGGCCCTTCAATTATGAACATAAGGGTTCCCATGATAAGCACCACGGTCAAAATGAAACCTACAAAAAGCAGGATTTTTCTGGAACTAGCCCTTATCGACTTTTTCAGAAATTCAGCTTCTCTCACGTATCTACCCAACTTCAGAATTCTCGTAATCCTAAGAAGTCTGAGTGCTCTCACTACGGTGAGCAGTTGAGAATTGACCACAAAGAAGCTCAGGTAGGTTGGAAGTATGGCTAGCAAATCCACTACACCATAAAAACTGAAAATGTAACCTGAAGCTTTCCTAGAGAGCCATACTCGCAGGAAGAATTCGATAGTAAAGAGAATTGTGAAGATCCATTCGAGGGCCAGGAACAAATCCCCATACTTGGCCCGGAAGCTTGATACAGAATCCAGAATAGCTACCAAAATACTACCCAGGATCATGATCAGGATGACAATATCGAAAAGCTTTCCTGCCCTGTCGTCTGATTCAAAAACAATATGAGCGAGCCGTTCCTTACTGAGATTCATAAAAGGAATTTAGGAAAATTCTACCCCTGTCCCAATCTAATCAAGGTAATAAACCCGCTTCACACGAGTGCTGATATTGGTAAGCACTTCATATGGGATAGTACCG
Source organism: uncultured Limnohabitans sp. (assembly GCA_964562785.1). Classification (GTDB taxonomy): domain Bacteria; phylum Bacteroidota; class Bacteroidia; order Cytophagales; family Cyclobacteriaceae; genus Algoriphagus. The sequence goes on from CAZLUY010000701.1 coordinate 9,863, forward strand.
ATTTTTTCAGCCAATGACTCAAGTGAAATTTCCTCTCCGAAAATGATTACTTCATCACCTTCTGAAACATCCATTCCAGTCACGTCCACCATACACATATCCATACAAACATTCCCGACTACAGGTGCCAACTGACCATTAATAAACACTTCACCAACACCCTTGCTGAACCTCCTATCATAGCCGTCAGCATAACCAATCGCAAGAGTTGCAATCTTTCCACCATTTTGTAATTGACCCGCCCTCGAGTAGCCAACAGTCTCTCCAGGACTCAAGGTTTTTATCTGTGAGATGGTAGTTTTTAACGTTGAAATGGATTTCAAAGAACCTGATTTAACCCCGCCTACTTCCACTCCATAAAGGCCGATTCCTAAGCGAACCATTTCCAATTGACTTTCAGGAAACGCCATGATACCAGCAGAATTAAGCACGTGTCGCAAGGCTTTTGAAGGAATTATGCACTGAAGCTCATCCGACATTATTAAGAAGTCTTCAATCTGAGCTTGAGAAAATTCAGCATGGATCTCCTCATCAGAACCGGCTAGATGGGTATACATACTTTGAATGACTATTTGTGGGTTGGCCTGGATTAATCCCTTAAGGTCCTCAAGGTCTTCTTTACCAAAACCCAACCTCTTCATACCAGTATCAAGATCGAGATGCACCTTTATACTCTTTTGAGTCTTTTTTGCCACATCACACACATATCTAAAAAAGCTATTGCTAAAAATTACAGGCTCAAGATCATGTTCCAGACATAATTCCAAAGATTCCTTTACTGGGTTCAGAACCATTATGGGAAGACGAATCCCTTGTTTTCTCAAGGATACTCCCTCATCAGTATAAGCTACGGCCAAATAATCAGCACCTAAAGACTGAAGGTGATTGGCAATCTCTGGAGCTCCTCCGCCATAGGCAAATGCCTTTACCATCACCATAACTTTGGTTTCTGGGTTCAGCTGAGTCTTGTAATAGTTGAAATTATGAGTGAGTGAATTTAGATTAATCTCGAGAGTGGTTCCATGAACTCTTTTCTGTAGATAGTCAACCACTTTTTCAAACCCAAAGTCCCTTGCCCCAGTAATCAGAATTAAGTCATCCTGAAAATCTGAATGGGATACTTTCTTCATAAGTTCATCGGTGCCATCAAAAGCCAGATGACTTATCGTTGATGGTAACTCAGCTTTTCTAAGAGATTTACCAACAGAAAAAAGCCCATCTAT
>CAZLUY010000702.1:0-3491 GCA_964562785.1 uncultured Limnohabitans sp.
CCAAATCCTACCCATCGAAGGGAACTATAAATTGTCCGCACTCAGCTGGTCTTTAGGTTTAATTTTTCGTTCGGGTTTGATTTGGCCCAATAGCTAAAGAACTATGAAGTCCAACTTTGAAACCGACGCAATAAGAGTCAATCCAAGCCAATCAAACCAGCAAGAGCACTCCTCTGCACTGTACCTAACCTCTAGCTTTACCTTCAATAATTCGGAAGAAGCGAGAGCCACCTTCGCCGATGAAGTGGAAGGAAACATTTACTCTAGATATGCGAATCCAAATTCTACGGATTTGATTGACAAACTTTGTGCGGTTGAAGGCACAGAAGCAGGAATTGCAACGGCTTCAGGGATGGCGGCCATGTTTGGCTCCATCGCCTCTCTATTAGAAAGTGGAGATCATATTCTTGCCTCCAGATCCCTTTTCGGATCTACTCATCAATTGCTAACGAGAGTATTCCCAAAATGGGGCATTGAAACTACTTATGGTGATATCTCGGATATTGCCAACTGGGAAAGGCTAGTCAAGTCGAATACTAAAATGCTCTTTCTGGAAACGCCTTCTAATCCCGGACTTGAAATAATTGATTTGGAGTGGGCAGGTAAATTTGCTAAGGCGCATGACTTAATTTTAGTAGTTGACAATTGCTTTGCGAGCCCATATTTGCAACAACCCGCAAAATGGGGTGCTGACATTGTTACCCATAGTGCCACTAAATATATTGATGGACAAGGGAGAGTTTTAGGAGGACTTATTCTAGGTCGTGAGGATCTTATAAAGGATGTTCAATTCTTTACTAGGCACACAGGTCCTGCCATTTCACCATTCAATGCCTGGATTTTGTCCAAGAGTATGGAAACTCTAGCAGTTCGGATGGATCGGCATTGCGATAGTGCATTAAAAATCTCAAAATACTTTGAAGGAAATGGCGAAATACAAAAAGTGAGATACCCATTCCTGCCTTCTCACCCATCCTATGAGATAGCCAAAAAGCAAATGAGGCATGGAGGTGGCATCCTAACATTGACTTTAGAAGGTGGTCTGGCAAGAACTAGACGATTTATTGATTCACTTCAAATGATATCGCTAACAGCTAATCTAGGAGATAGTCGTAGTATAATTACGCACCCTTCCAGCACTACTCATAGTAAACTTAGCCAGGAGGAAAGAGCTCAAGTTGGTATTACAGATGGATTGATCAGGCTATCGGTAGGATTGGAACACCCGGATGATATTATTGCTGATGTAGAAAGAGCACTCCAAGAATCGAAATAGTTACCAGGTAGTTTGCTTCAGTTTTGGGAATGCTCTGATTATATCACTAAGACTTATCTGACCGAGTAACTGACCATTCTGTACTACTGGGAATCTTCTGATTTTTAATTCAAGGAATCTACCAGCGGCATCAAAAAGAGACAACTCAGGGCTCAAGGTGATCACATTCTTCGTCATATGATCCTCGACCTTAGCGGGAAATTTTGGTGTATTCGTGTACTTACCTTTGATGATCTCTTTGAGACAGTCCACCTCTGAGATTATACCTACGAGACCTCCTGATTCATCTAACACTGGAGCTCCTGAAATCTTTTTCTTGGTCAATATCTCCATAACCTGATCGAGGGAATCACCAGGTTTGAAAGTCGTTAACCGCGTAGTCATGTGATCTTTTACGGTCAAATGCTGAACTGCTGGCTTTTTTGGTTCGACAACTCGAACTCCTTGAAAACTCTTTACCATGGTTTTTTAAATTTGAAGTGAAGAATAAAATAGTGAAAATCTATTTTTTTTCCAAACTAAAAATTAAAATACCTTCATTAGCAAAATAAAAAGTTAATTATACGACAAAGAAAAAATATTATTAAAATAACAATAACCGAGATACATCAGCTTTTTAGCTCATTTTGGAATAAATCTACCAGTTCCTTTTCAAGTCCCAGATAATGAGTAAAAGCTCTTGACTCGTCTGAAAAGATCAAGTCTTCTTTTTCGAATCTGTTATCAGAAAGTTTCCAGGCCTTACAAGAAGCATGAATTTCGGAAAAATGAGGAATCCCCTTCAGCCTTTGAACATGCTCAGGCCTACTGCCACCACCGGGCATAATGGTAATTCTATCCTCTGCTTGTTCCATTAAATCCTGAATAATGTCAAAACCTTCGCTAACGGTATTAGAACCTCCAGAAGTAAGGATTCTGGCAAATCCGAGATTAATCACCTTTTCCAAAGAGTCCACAAGATCTCTGCTCGCATCAAAAGCTCTATGAAATGTACAAGGCGTTCCTCCAGCTGTTCTTAGCAAGACTTCACAAGCCGCCTCGTTGACTTCTCCATCGGCATTCAAACATCCAAAAACAAGTCCGCCAGCCCCAAGATCTCGATATAGCTTGACATCCTCCTTCATAATAGAAATTTCCTTTTCAGAGTAACAAAAGTCACCTCCTCGAGGCCTTATCATTACGAAAATTGGGATATCAATCTCTTTCTTCAAAAAGCTTAAAATACCTGGACTAGGTGTTTCTCCTCCTTCAGGAAAACTAGCACACAATTCTATGCGATCTACGCCATACTCAGCTGCTTCAATTGCTGCTTTAAGGTTAAATACTGGTGCCTCTAATAGATATTCACTCATGAAAAATAGCTTTGAGAATCAATCAAATCATTGGAACTCATATTTCCTTTGGCATAATTAAAACCTGGCTGGACCGCGTAAGCTCCCATTTCACCTTCCTTATTAATGGCAAGAAATCCAGCTTGAATGTCCTTTGGATTTTTGGTCTTCTTCACAAGTCGCCTTACTGTTTCTTCACAGGCCTCCTGCGGAGTCATACCTTGTCTCATAAGCTCCACGATTAAGAAGCTACCACATATTCTAATAATCGTTTCTCCCAATCCGGTGGCGGTGGCAGCACCCACTTCATCATCAACATACAATCCAGCACCTATAATAGGGCTATCTCCCACCCTTCCATGCATTTTATAAGCCAAACCACTCGTAGTACAACTTCCAGCCAATTCACCTTTGGAGTCGATCCCTATCATTCCAATAGTGTCGTGATTCTCAATATTTATAACCGGCTTGTATTGGCTTTTTTTAGCCCACTCCTGATAGGCCTCCTTAGCTTTGGGTGATAATTCTTCTTTTTCCATAGGAAAGCCCTGAGCAATCGCAAACTGCCTTGCCCCCTCACCCGCGAGCATTACATGTGGAGTGTCTTCCATTACCTTCCTCGCCAAAGAAATTGGATGTCTCACCTGCCTAACAAAAGCAACAGAACCACATTCACCATTCCCCTTCATGATAGAGGCATCTAAAGTCACTATCCCTTCTCGATCAGGTAATCCCTGTAAGCCAACCGATAAATTGTCTAAATCTAATTCCGTGGTCTTCACCCCAACTTCAACCGCATCCAAAATCGTCCCTCCTGACTTAAGACTTTCAATGGCACTTGCATTTGCCGGAATCCCATGATTCCAAGTAGACAAAATCAAAGG
>CAZLUY010000703.1:0-3125 GCA_964562785.1 uncultured Limnohabitans sp.
GAAATAGAAAGGTCTCGTGGAAATAATTAAGCAGTTCGAATTATCCAAGGAATACCTTGAAAGCCTTCGTATTGCCATTGAGGGGCAAGACAAAAGCTTTATTGAAGAATCTTTTTCGGGAGTCAACGAGGCTGATATTGCCTCAATTCTCGAGGAGCTATCCATGGAGGAGGCGCTTTTCGTTTTCCGCTCTCTTGAATCTCAAGTGGCGGCGGACATCCTCAATGAGCTGGAGGATGATACTCTGGAGAAGGTGTTGAGGGAAATGGAAATTCCTGAGTTAGCCTTGTTGATCGAGTGTATGGATTCTGATGATGCGGCTGATATGCTAAATCTGTTTTCAGAAAAGCAGAAAAACAGCATCATTGATCATTTCGAGGACACCACAAAATCAAGTTTAATTCTTGACCTTCTTAAGTATGATGAGGACACCGCGGGTGGAATCATGGCCAAAGAATACATTAAGACCAATAAGAACTGGACGGTAGTTCAGACCATTAATGAAATCCGGAGACAAGCGGAGAACGTGGAGAAGATCTTCTCCATTTATGTCGTGAATGCCAGAAACCAATTGCTTGGGAGGGTTTCATTGAAAAGAATTGTTTTGGCATCTGACCAAACAAAGATTCATGAAATCTACAAGGAGGAATTGATCTCTGTTCCAACTTATATGGATCAGGAAGAGGTTGCTGAAATCATGAGAAGATATGACCTGGAATCTATTCCAGTGGTTAATTCAAAGAATGTACTTGTTGGTCGGATTACCGTTGATGATATCCTTGATGTAATTCGTGAAGAGGCCGAGGAAGATATTCAAGCCATGACTGGTATTTCTGAGACAGTGGATGAGTATGATTCAGTTATTAAGTTGACTAAGGCTCGATTACCTTGGCTTCTTATCGGAATCGTCGGAGGATTGATGGGTGCAGGGTTTATTGGCTTTTTTGAAGGAGGGCTAAGCAAAGTTACCGCACTGGCATTCTTTATTCCGCTTATTACAGCAACTGGAGGAAATGTAGGAATTCAGTCTTCCTCTCTTGTAGTGCAATCATTAGCTAGCAAATCTGTTTTTGATGATAGCTTAACTAAGAGGCTTTTTAAAGGGTTACTGGTGGCTCTTTTAAATGGGTTAATACTTTCTGTTTTCGTCTTTGGAATAGTAGTACTTTTTTATGGCAATGGGGCTGAATTTGCACTTGTAGTGTCTATTGCTCTCTTTTCAGTGGTTCTTTTAGCCTCATTCATGGGCACGATGACTCCACTAGTTTTGGATCGATTAGGAGTCAACCCTGCTTTAGCTTCAGGACCTTTTATCACCACCGCGAACGATCTTTTGGGTTTAGCAGTTTACTTCCTTGTTGCTATGGCCCTTTTGAATCTTTAATACCCAATGAAAATTCTGATTATTGATGAAATGCATCCCAGCATTCTTCCCTTGCTGGAAGAAATTGGGCATTCTGCAGATTACCGTCCAGATATTAAAAGAGAAGAAATTCTAGAAATTCTAGGTGACTATGAAGGTTTAGTCATTCGGTCTAAAACACCTTTGGACAAGGCCTTGCTTGAGCAAGGAACCTATCTCAAATTCATCGCCAGAGCAGGAGCGGGACTCGAGAAAATTGATCTTGACTATGTTGAGAATAGGGGTATTCAACTTTTCCATGCAGCGAAAGGGAATAGAGATGCCGTTGCCGAGCAGGCGATAGGAGGTCTGCTTGCTCTTTTTAATCATTTGCTGAAAGCTGATCAGGAAGTTCGAAAAGGTATTTGGGATCGAGAGGGGAATAGAGGTATAGAACTCAAGGAGAAAGTTGTGGGTATAATGGGTTTTGGAAATATGGGGAAGGCCTTTTCAAAGCGACTTGCAGGTTTTGGGGTGAGAACTATTTCCTATGATAAATACAAATCGAGCTTTGGTACAGATCAGGTTGAAGAAGTTAGCTGGGAGACCTTGAGAAATGATTCGGATGTATTGAGCATTCATGTGCCATTGACTCCCGAGACTAGAGGTTACTTTGACGATGAGGTGTTCAGTAGTTTTGCAAAGCCATTTTGGCTGATCAATACGGCGAGGGGAGAAGTGATCCCATTTAAATCCTTGAACAATGCATTGGATAGCGGGAAGGTATTAGGAGTTGTCTTGGATGTTTTGGAAAATGAAAAGTTCCAAACTTTCAGCGATGAGCAGAAGGAAGAATTTGAAAAACTGGCCAAAAGAGAGAATGTGATTTTCACTCCCCATGTAGCTGGTTGGACGTTTGAATCTTACGAAAAAATCAATCAGGTTTTAGTCAAGCAAATACAAAAAGCATTTAGTGAATCCTGAGTTTTCTGGAAATTTCCGGTCTTGCTAAATCTGAAAGCTTTTGTATCTTTGAAGCATAAATAAGAACAAAAAAGACGGTAACGGTCCTGCAAAGAGGCCGTTACTTTGTTTTAATACCTAGGTAGAAAAACTGATATGGGCGTACAATATTACACGGAGGAAGGTCTAAAAAAGCTTAAGGAAGAGCTAGCTGAACTCAAAGGAAAAGGAAGACAAGACATTGCTAAGCAGATTGCTGAAGCAAGAGATAAGGGAGATCTAAGTGAGAATGCGGAATATGATGCAGCTAAGGATGCCCAAGGTCATCTTGAATTGAAGATTGCCAAGCTGGAAGCTGTAGTTGGTAATGCCCGAGTCCTGGATAATTCTCAAATGGACTCTTCTAAAGCTGGGATTTTGAGTACAGTGAAGATCAAGAATGTGAAAAATGGTATGACTGTTTCATATACCTTGGTCTCTGAAGAAGAAGCTGATTTAAAGGCTGGAAAAATTTCATTGGGATCACCCTTCGGAAAAGGATTGAACGGTAAAAAGGTTGGAGAAATCGCCGAGATAAATGCTCCGGCTGGAAAGTTACAATTTGAAATACTAGAGATATCTTACTAATCAAATCCCGGTTCATCCGGGATTTTTTATTTTTAGCCATGGCTTCAATTTTCACAAAAATCATCAATCGAGAAATCCCAGCTGAAATAATAGCTGAGGATGACAATTACATTGCTTTTCTAGATATCATGCCTTTGGTTAAAGGACATGTTCTGGTTGTGCCAAAGGTGGAGGTAGATTACATTTTTGATCT
>CAZLUY010000704.1:0-4350 GCA_964562785.1 uncultured Limnohabitans sp.
AAGTATAGGAGATATTGAATCGGTCAGATCTCACCCTATGGCACTTCTACAGTGCAAAACTTTTTTGAACAACTATCCGAATCTGAAACCAAGCCCAGGGAAGGACAATGCAAGTGTGGCTAGAGAAATTTCAGAAAACAGACTTTCTAAAATTGCAGCCATCGGTAGCCGAATTGCCTGTGAAATATATGGATTGGAAATCCTTGCCGAGGACATTCAAACCGTTAAAGACAACTTTACTCGTTTCATTTTTTTAAGTACAGATGCGCCAAAATCATCAGAGAGCCAAACGAAGGCATCGGTAAAAGTTACTATCAAGAATAAGCCAGGCGCATTGGCATCTCTCCTTTCAGAGATCCATAATAACGGGCTAGATCTGAGTAAAATTCAATCTATACCAGTAATAGATAAACCCTGGGAATACGCTTTCTTTTTGGATATGGTGTTTTCAAATATGGAAGATTTCAAAAACTGCATGGCTAGTGTGAATTCAGAATTTGGTGAGGTGAAAGTTTTTGGAGCCTACAAGAGTGGAAAGAAATGAGCTTTTTTGCCGATCGTGTTGAAAGAATAGAGGAATACTACTTCTCCCGCAAGCTGAAAGAAGTAAGAGAAATGGAAGCAGGAGGCAATGAGATTATAAACCTGGCGATAGGAAGCCCAGATTTAGCTCCCCCAAAAGAAGTCATTGAGGCCCTTAAAATAAAAGCAGACCAGGAATCCGCACACGGTTACCAAAGCTATCAGGGGATTCCTGAATTTCGGGAAGCAATAAAGAAATACTATAAGAGATATTTCAAGGTGGATTTAGATGCTAATGAGCAAATACTTCCGCTGATGGGTTCAAAGGAGGGGATTATGCACATTAGCATGACTTTTTTGAATCCTAGAGATGAAGTTTTAATTCCTGACCCTGGCTATCCTACCTATTCTTCGGTCACTCGTCTTCTTGGAGCCAAGCCAATCTCTTACTCATTAGATACCAATCGAAATGGGAGGCCAGATTTAGAAGAATTAGAAAGGAAAGATCTGAGTAAGGTAAAACTTATGTGGATCAATTATCCTCATATGCCAACAGGTTCACTTGGCAGCCAAGCAATCTTCGAGGAATTAATCGCCTTTGCCAAAAAGCATCAGATTCTTTTGGTGAATGATAATCCTTACGCCCATATCCAGACAGAAAAGCCTTTAAGCCTGCTATCTGCCGATGGGGCTGAATCTCAATGTTTGGAATTGAACTCCCTGAGCAAATCCTACAATATTCCTGGATGGCGACTAGGAATGCTTTGTGGTCAAAAAGAGCTTGTTCAGGCAGTAATGAAAGTTCGAAGCAATATGGATTCCGGGATGTTTGCCGGACTTCAAACTGGTGGTATCGCTGCACTCGACCTTTCCGATAATTGGTTCAAAGAGCTTAATCATGAATACTCAAGCAGGAGAAAAAAGATTGAGGAGCTAGCAACATTATTGGGCCTCACCTTCTATCCACATCAAGCAGGGCTCTTCCTTTGGTGCAGAATAAAGGAGAAAAAAAGCTCAGAAAGATTTACGGAAGATCTGCTTAACTCTAAGCATATCTTCCTGACTCCGGGATCAATCTTTGGAGCCAATGGTGAGGGTTATATCCGGATTTCTCTTTGCTCTCCAAACTCACAAATCCACAAAGCAATCGAAAGAATAAAAAACGAAAGTTATCAATGAAAAAAATTCATATCATCGGTATAGGGCTCCTTGGCGGCTCTTTTGCCTTAGCTGCTAAAAGGAAGTTTCCTGAAATAAAAATTACTGGTTGGGATTCGAGCGAGCAAAATCTACAAGATGCTCATACCCTTGGGATGTTGGATTCAGCGCAGGAGACTATCGATCAAGATACCGATCTGGTTATTATTGCAACTCCAGTAGATACCTTGTACGCTTTAGTCAGTTCCTCTTTAGATGAGATTGGTGAAGGGACTTTGGTAATTGATTTAGGCTCCACCAAAGAAAAACTGTGTGAGCAGCTAGGTTCACACCCCAAAAGAAAGCAATACCTTGCAGCGCACCCAATTGCGGGAACAGAGTACTCAGGACCAAAAGCTGCATTTTCAGAACTTTTGGATCGGAAAGTGATGATACTTTGTGAAATGGAGAAGACCGATCTCCATTTGAAGGAGAAGGCTTATACCCTGTTTGATGCATTGAACTTAAAACTAAGGTTCATGGACCCCAAAGAGCATGATCAGCAATTGGCCTTTGTATCGCACTTATCTCATATTTCCTCCTTTATGCTGGGAAAGACGGTCCTTCAAAAGATGGAAGACGACAAGAATATATTTGATATGGCTGGTTCCGGTTTTGCTTCTACCGTTCGTCTCGCCAAGTCTAGTCCTGGCATGTGGGCGCCGATTTTCGTAGAAAACCAAAGCAATATTCTAGAGGCATTAGACCGGTACATTGAGAACCTACAAAGCTTTCGGAACAAAATCTCTTCATCTCAGTCAAATGAAATGAATGAGGAAATGACTGAGATTAATTCTATCCGAGACATTCTGGATTTACCGAATTAAGCTTCACAAGCATTAACATGGTGTGATGCTATTTGGCTTCGCTTTTGTAAATTCATTTTCAAAATAAAAACGAAAATGAAAAGAAGTATCCTACTTGCAATTGCGCTGTTTAGCTGTACAATCCTCCTTGCACAAGACAATCAGGTCCCCTTAATCGAGGTGATTGGCAAAAGCGAAAAGAGCGTTCAACCCGATGAAGCCATATTTGTAATCAACCTCATGGAAAAGTCAATGGAGGTGGATGATGCGGTCAAAATGCTTAATCAAAAAGCTGAGAATCTTTCGGAAGGCTTGAAAAAAAGTAAGATCAAGAACTATAAACTCGTATCAGATAATTACTCCGTCAGATTGAACAGGGTCTATCGAAGCGGACAAGCTAGAGACAGCGGATACGTAGCAAGTCAAACGATTAGGATCACGAGTGCAAACATCAATGAAGGGCTACAAAAAATAGCAAATGCTATTCAAGAATCAGGTGATTTAGCCTTTAATCTTGGCTTTCAAGTATCTGAAAAGACGAGAAAATCACTCGAAGATGATTTGCTCGCAGAGGCACTTAAAAATGCCGAAAAGCAAGCTGAACTAATTGCTAATACGATGGGTATCAAGGACATCAAGATCTACAATATCTCTCTGGACCCCAACCCTTTAGACAATGTAGTTAGGCCAATGATGGCAAGAATGGCAAGTGATTCGGGAGTTCAGGAAATGTTAATCCAAACTGAGGGACAAAAAATCAGTAAGCAAGTTTTAGTGAAATACACATTCTTACTATTTCCTAATTGAGCGTTAACCTTGTGAGACTGAATAATTATTTAGTTATTCAGTTTTAACTTTTTAAATGCCATGGTTGTAAAAACCAATTTTTTTAGGTGGCATCAAGGGTCATTATAGATTGCCGCCTTAAGCTTTATATTCCTTTCCTCTTGTGAAATAAGATTGGAAGACTCCGTCGAAATGGATGCTGAAATAGTTAAACCCTTTATAATAGAAGCCCCAATATTGGATCCTTCAGGAGATTCCTGGTATTGGGAAAAGAATGCTTACAGCAGCCATCTGGACACATATAAGTGTCATTCAAGAAATTACCAACACCAGAATGAGAGGTAAAATAGGTGCCGAATTTTGGAAATTCATAGCACATGAAAAGGGCGATCAAGCCCTAGTCTTCGAATTGAAGGAATCAGCTGATTCCGAAAATTTGATATCTCGAAAGGTGTATAAAATTTCGGTTCAATAAACCTAGCCGAAAAGCTGTATTAGAAATGCGGTAACCCCAATTATCAAACCCAAACTGAAAACCTGATAAGCCCTTCTTAACAGCTTATACTTAGTGTTAAGCACCATACTTTGATAATAAAGTGAAGTAGACATCTGATCCTGAATATCCCTTCTGGAAGTCAAGGTTTCATTGATTTCATTCAGATATTCGTCCTTGGTAAAAGTAGAGACTGACCCAAAGAAAATCACGCTTCTCTTCACCTCAGCCTTCGCCTGATTTTTCCCAAGAATTTTTGGCTTAGCCGCCTGAACAGCAATAATTGTTGAGGACAAGCTGAACAATAAAAAGAACAGCATAGGGATGAATGTGAACAGATTAGTTATGTCTACTTCATTATTCAAGGAGCCATAACCCACCAGTGCAACCATCGAAGAAATGACTAGAGCATTTATACTGATGATGATATTGGCTTTATTATCTGCAATCTTGAGTAGCTGGGTGTTATTATTAAATGCTACCCGATAAAAAGTTTGCCTTTCACGAGCAGTTTTCCTGCTCTTCGGCTTTGACTTCGACTTAATT
>CAZLUY010000705.1:0-3228 GCA_964562785.1 uncultured Limnohabitans sp.
CCCATACCTGATTGGGGACTATCTGGCGCAACTACCACTACCTCCCCTAATTTTTTCATTGCAGATACAAGTACTCTGATTCCTCTGGAGGTGATCCCGTCATCATTTGAGACGAGGATTAGTGGTTTGGACATTAGTTGCTGTCTAGTTCGTTGTAATATGCTGTAATTCTCAAGAGATCTCCTCTCTTGTCATGCTCAAGTCTATTCTTTCTCATGAATAGGCTAATCTCGTCTTCATAACCTGGAAGCATGGTAAAAAGGTCTCGCTTCTTCATGCTATACCTTTCAATTCTTCCATTTTTGAAAAAGAAATAATTAAAGGCAAGTCTGTAGCCCATCATGGTTTGGGGACCAAAAAATGGATTCATACCCATACCTCCCATGGTATTTAAATTTCTGGCATCCGTGGCGATATACTCACGGCACAACAGAGCAATTTCTTCTCCTTCGGTTAGAACCTCAAAAAAAACAGGCACTTCATAGTTTCCATTTAAGGCATAAGGCAAGCTGTAAAATTTTCTAACTCCACCGTAGATTTCATCATAGATTTCGAAATAGGAAACGTTGGCTGCGGTGAGTGTCTGAATCACCTCTCCTTTCATCTGAATCAGATTATTGTCAAGGTCATATTTAATCAGACCTGAAGCACCTTGTCCATCCGTTCCATATACATTCCCTTTATGCCAAATCTGGGAAGGAAAGTCATCCTGCGATAATGCAGGAGTGATTATCAATCCAAGAATAAAGAATGCTATAGCCGCTTTTGAGATTATCTGCTTCATACCTATGCTCAACGTAGTTAATGGCTTTGGGTTGATACCCAGACGAATATTTACGTCATTCTGAATTTAATAAATTTCCTTATTTCAAAATATTGTGCCCCATCTTATCTCGCTTGGTAGCTAGATACTTTTCATTATGAGGATTGGGCTTAATTTCAATAGGAACCTGTTCTACTATTTCTAAACCATAACCCAAGAGTCCTACTCTTTTCTTTGGGTTATTTGATATCAACCTAATCTTACTCACTCCGAGGTCTCGAAGAATCTGGGCGCCAACACCATAGTCTCGGCTATCCATCGGCAGTCCCAAAGCAAGATTTGCTTGAACGGTATCCATTCCCTCCTCTTGTAACTTATAGGCTTTCAATTTGTTGATCAAACCTATCCCTCTTCCTTCCTGGTTCATGTAAAGGACGACTCCTTTACCTTCTTTCTCTACCATCTCAAGTGCTGCCTGAAGCTGAGGACCACAATCACATCGACAGGAACCAAAAATATCACCTGTCATACATGAAGAGTGAACTCTGACTAGAATAGGCTCATCTTCCTCCCACTCCCCTTTCACCATTGCTAAATGAATCTCATTAGTGTTAGTCTGTCGATAAGCAACCAATTCAAAATCTCCAGAGACCGTAGGCATATCGACTCCTATCTCTCTTTTGATCAAGCTTTCCGTCTTTAATCTGTAGGCTATGAGATCTTTGATAGAAACCAGTTTGAGATCAAACTTCTTTGCAACCAATACCAAATCTTTTAATCTGGCCATGGTTCCATCCTCATTCATTATTTCGACCAAGACGCCTGCAGGTTGCAAACCAGCCAGCCTTGACAAGTCAATCGCTGCCTCAGTGTGTCCAGCTCTTCGGAGGACTCCGCCTCGTTTTGCCTTTAAAGGGAAAATATGACCTGGCTTTCCAAGCTCACTTGGGTCAATATTTTCATCAACCAAAGCCTTGATAGTTTTAGCTCTATCCGAGGCAGAAATACCGGTGGTACACCCATGTCCAATAAGATCAACAGATACTGTAAATGGAGTTTCAAAAGCGGCGGTGTTTTCACCAACCATCATCTCCAGTCCAAGCTCCTCACATCTATCTTCGATCAAAGGGGCGCAAATTAGTCCCCGACCATGAGTCGCCATAAAGTTGACAATCTCGGGAGTAATACTCTCGGCCGCACAAACAAAGTCCCCCTCGTTCTCTCGATCTTCATCGTCGACAACAATGATTACTTCGCCATTTTTGATAGCCTCAATGGCATCTTCTATTGGATCTAATTGAAAGTCTTCCAATGGATTTGGGTTTAATAATTTCGAGGTGCAAAGTTACACCTTTGGTAAGCAAAACAGATTGAAACCAAAGAAAGTTTGGTTTTATCCAATAACAATCCCGAGTTCCAGAGCGATTTTTTGCTGCATATCCTTAAGAGCCATATACGTCTCAAGCAATTCCTTCATTTTTTCGGGTTCTACACCCTTACTATCCGCAGTTTTAATCTCTTCTGCAGCCTCCTTCATTAATTTCTGAATCACTCTTTTCTTTAATCTCAAAACCGTCCTATAGCTAGTTTTGGATAAATCATCCGATTCGGTGTTGATGAAAATCTGATGTCTTTCAGTCCAGTGTGTAGAAACCTCGTGCTTAGCAGAAATTAAATCGATTACCTCCTGTTTTATGGCAGAATCGTAATGCTGAGTAAAAACCTTCAGCTCAGGCATCTGATCTTTACTCAGGTAATCCTTGAAAACTTGGAGAATCTGATGATGTACTGCAGAGTGAAATTCAAGTTCTTTTACCTCTTCCAACAAATACTCTGTGAGCCGTAACCCTTCCTCATCAATCAACTCATCCCCATAGTTCAATAGAAGTCTTATAATTTCCCTTTCCTGAACGAGAAGGATATCGCTAACCGTAGATGCTTGTTCGGGACCGAGAAGCTCCTCCACCGCAGCTTCAGCCTCGGTCTCAAGTTCAATTTTCTTCTTCTCTTCTTTTCTTGAATTGATTAGTGCCTTATTCAGCTCTGTAAAGAGAACATCTTGCTCAATGTCTAGAAGCTCTGCGGCTTCTTTAGAATACACAGACCTGAGAATCGGATCAGAAATCTTACTTATACTTTGAACTACCTCTCGGATAAGATTTGCCTTTTTAATAGGATCCTTTTCGACTTCTTCTCGATAAAGATCAATCTTAAAACCAATGAAGTTTCTGCTGTTTTCTTCTAGGTAAGACTGAAAAGCTTCTGTACCTATCTTCTGAGAATAACTATCAGGGTCTTCACCTTCAGGAAAAACCACCGCCTTTACATTCAATCCGCCCTCAAGGAGTAAATCTATTCCGCGAAGGGATGCTTTTATCCCGGCAGGATCCCCATCGTATAAGACAGTTACCTGATCAGCGAATCTCTTAATGAGTTTGATCTGCCCTTCAGTCAGCGATGTACCC
>CAZLUY010000706.1:0-2940 GCA_964562785.1 uncultured Limnohabitans sp.
GCTCTTCATGACATAAACCTGAACTTTGAAAAGGGAGAGTTTTCCGGTTTGATAGGTCCAAGTGGATCTGGCAAAACTACTTTGCTAAATATCATTGGATCACTCGATGCACCAACTGAGGGTGAGGCTAAGGTAATGGGAAAAGATATTGCCAAGCTAAGCCATAAAGAGTCTGCGATGCTGAGAAATATGCATATAGGTTTTGTTTTTCAGGTTTATAATCTGCTGCCAGTTTACACAGTTTATGAAAACGTAGAATTCTCTCTACTCCTCCAAAATCGAACTTCAGAGGAAAGGAAAAAGATGGTGATGGACTCACTCGAATGGGTTGGCCTAGCAGATAAAGCTGATAAAAAACCAGCCAAACTTTCCGGAGGAGAGGGGCAGAGAGTCGCGATAGCAAGGGCAATGGTAAAACGACCAGAAATCGTACTTGCAGATGAGCCTACAGCCAATCTTGATGCAAAGAATGCCCATGCGATCATCAAAACGATGAAGAGACTAAATAGGGAATTAGGAACAACCTTCCTCTTTTCGACTCACGACGAAAAGGTGATGGGCTATTTAGATAGAATCATTTCCCTGGAGGATGGTAAGGTGGTGAAGGATGAAGCCATAGCAGAGCCCATGTATTCATTTGAATAGAGGAATATGAAAATTGCTTTCCAGCTGGCATACAGAAATCTTATAGGAGCAGGACTTCGAACCTGGCTCAATGTGATAGTTCTGTCTTTTGCCTACGTGATGATCATTTTCTACAATGGCATTCTAGATGGCTGGAATCAGCAGGCTAGAACCGACAGTATCGCCTGGGAATATGGAGAGGGGCATCTCAGGTTTGACCAATATGATCCATATGACCCTTTCACCATTCTTGATGGGCATAGTACCATCCCTGAAACTTTAGAAGGGGATTTGGTGCCCGTCTTGCTTCGTCAGGGAACAATCTATCCAGAGGGAAGAATGATTTCAGCCCTGATTAAAGGTATTTCTTCAGATCAGGAAATATTAGCATTGCCCACTCAGGAGCTGATATCTAGTCAAGCGGAAACTCCAGTAATTATAGGAGAACGGTTTGCTGATGCCTCAAATCTTAAGGAAGGAGACGAGGTTTTACTCAGATGGCGTGATGCAAATGGAACATATGATGCCACGAATATCACCGTGGCGGCCATTTTTAATAACAATGTCCCAAATGTGGATAATGGTCAAATATGGATGGATATTGATAGGCTTTGGGAAATGACAAGGTTAGATAATCATGCTACTTTTTTAATTAACACAGAGTCCAGAACTGTGGAAGCAGAAGGATGGACCTATTTGTCTCAGGCAGATTTATTGTCCGATTTGGATGAGATGATCGCAATGAAAAAGGTTAGCTCCTCTATCCTTTATGGTTTGCTTTTGGCAATCGCTCTTTTAGCCATTTTTGATACTCAAGTACTCTCAATTTTCCGTAGACAGAAAGAGATAGGTACATATATCGCCTTGGGAATGACCAGGTCCAAGGTTGTCTTTTTGTTCACCGCTGAAGGTACGATGTATAGTATCCTAGCTACCATAGTGGGTACGGTTTATGGCATTCCTCTTTTCCTTTATATGATGAATAATGGGATGTCACAACCAGCTGCTAATCAGGATATTGGAATCGCTATTGCAGATACTATTTATCCGGTTTACAGTGTTGGGTTAATATTGGGGACTATTGCTTTGGTGGTGCTTTCTTCCACAATTGTAAGTTTTATGCCGGCGAGAAAGATAGCGCGAATGGATCCTGTTGACGCCTTGAAAGGAAAACTTCAATAGTCATGAAAATAGCCTTTCACTTAGCATTCAAGAATTTGATCGGGGCAGGCCTGAGGACCTGGCTCAATGTGATAGTATTGGCTTTTGCATTCATTCTTATCGTTTTCTATCACGGCATGAATTCGGGTTGGAATGAACAGGCGAAACGGGAGACAATAGATTGGGAAGTTGGTTTGGGTCATTTGAGGTTTGATGCCTATGACCCTTATGATCCATTTACCATTGCCGATGCACACGGAAGAATCGATAACCCGAAAGAATTAGGCTTGGAGCCGGTACTGCTTAGACAAGGATCTATATATCCAGAAGGTAGAATGAATTCGGCAATTCTGAGGGGAATTGAACCCAAGCAAAAAATATTAAAGCTTCCTAGTGAGGTGCTGTCGAACCACGAAGTAGATTTTCCTGTATTGATTGGAAAGAGAATGGCAGAATCTTCAGGGTTATCTAAAGGAGATGAGGTCTTAATGAGGTGGAGAGATGCGGAGGGTACCTATGATGCTAATACGGTTCATGTAACAGAGGTTTTTGACTCTAATCTTGCAAGTATTGACAATGGGATCATTTATGTCGATATAAACAAGCTTTGGGAAATCACGAACCTACCAGAAAATGAGGCCACCTTCTATGTTGCTACCTCAAAAACAGATTTCTCAGACTTTACTGATTGGACCTTCTTTGACCAGGAAAGCCTTGTTCAATATATAGATGAGCTAGCTGAAATGGATGCCATAGGAGCCATGGTTATGTATGCGTTGTTACTTGCGATTGCCTTGCTTGCCATCTTTGATACACAGGTTCTATCCATTTTCCGAAGGCAAAGAGAAATCGGTACTTATATAGCTCTTGGAATGACGAGACAAAGAGTAGTCGGCATTTTTACAGTAGAGGGTACCATGTACAGTATGCTAGCTGCGATTGTAGGGATGATCGTGGGCTATCCCATATTTGCTTATTTCTCATCCAATGGGATTGGAATGGGTGGAGCGGTGGATGACTCTCTAGCAATGGCTGAAAGAATTTATCCTGTATATGGTTTAGGTCTTATTCTAGGCACTACGGCTTTGGTGATTATTTCGTCCACCATCGTAAGCTTTATGCCAGCGAGAAAAATTACCAAAATGAATCCAGTTG
>CAZLUY010000707.1:0-2217 GCA_964562785.1 uncultured Limnohabitans sp.
AATTCTTTTCTTTCGGCGCTACCTGGAGCATAAGCTTTCACCGGCTCATTTACCGGATTGGGTACGTTGAAAAATCCTTTTAACATGATATTTGGTGTTTATTTGAATTCAAGTGCACAAAGATAGTGATTAGCCTCATTGGACTATCAGATATTTGACAAAGTGATTAGAGAAGAAGTTCCAACTCCTTGAGGTGACCTATGGTGTAGGTTGGTTTTAATTCAGTTTCACGCTTATGGGGGTTAAAAAATACCTGATCAATACCTGCCCTGATAGCCCCGAGAATATCTGAATCTGGGTTATCACCTATCATCAAACAGTCTTCATGTTTGGTGTTGAGCTTTTCTACTGCATGATGGAAAATTCTTGCGTCAGGCTTCTTATGACCAGTGGTCTCGGAAGTAACTACCAAGTCAAAATAAGATTCCAGCTTGGCCGAATTAATCTTCTTGGCTTGGGACTCATCAAAGCCATTCGTGATAATATGTAGCTGGTAATTGTCTTTTAGATAATCCAGAATTTCAAAAGTATAAGGGAAAACATGAGGCTTCGAGGAGGTTCTATGCATAAAGTCACTTTCGAAATCCTGAGGAATCATACTTGAAGCTGAACCTGCATGCTCAAAAATCATTTGGAATCTTTTCTTTCGAAGATTTTCCTTGTCAATCTTCCCCACATTATACCAGTCCCAGAGCTGATAATTAACATGATGAAAAGAGTCAAAGAATTGCTTAAACGAAGGAACCCCTAAGTTATCTAGTTCATAAACATCAAATAGCTCCTGAAGAGATTCTGTCACATTTCGATCATAGTCCCACAGGGTGTGGTCCAAATCGAAAAATAGGTGTTGGTAGTTTTTCAAAGATTCAGCGTCTATACTGGTTTTTCTGGATTTTATTGATCGCCAGCTCTCTGTTTGATTTCAGGATTTCAAATGTTTCCTGATCCTTGATCAAACTGGGATCCTTTTGTATAAACTTAAAAATCTGTTGAATGATTTCGAGATACTCTTCCAGGATGTAATAAAAGACCCACTGGTCAACTCTTCGCGATCCTAAAAGCCCTGAATTCTTGAGATAAATGAGGTGTCTGCTTGTCTTGGTTTGAGTATAATCCAGAATTAATTCCAAATCGGAAATGGATAGTTCCTTGTTCCAAATCAAGAGATGAATAATCCGTACTCTGGATTCATCAGAAAGGGCCTTAAAGATTTGAAGACCATAATTCAGACTTATGTTTTTTAGACGCATTTATAAGATTTAACTCAAAACATCGGTACAAATCCGGAAAATCAACTCAAATTACATAATATTGAAAGAGTATTAGAACCTTGATTCAAGGACTAAGTTATAGTAATAGTGCAACAATTTTACTCCTTCCGTTTCCTCTCCCTATTCCTTTTAGGTTTTTTGTTCATCTCCTTTGCCGCAACGGCTCAGGAGGAAGAAGAGAAAAAAGTTATTCAGCTTTCCGGTATCATATTGAATGCCGATAGTACAGACGCCGTAGCAGGAGTGAATATCTATGTGCCAAAGAAGGGCCGTGGTACCAGTTCAGGTAGATTCGGATACTTTTCCATGCCTGTTCTTGAGGGCGATAGTGTGGTCTTTTCTTTCATAGGACTTAAAAGACAAACCTTCAAAGTTCCAGATAATGTAGAAGAAGATAGAGTAAGCCTTATTCTGACCATGGAGGTAGATGAGATTGCCTTGGCTGAAATCGAGGTAATGCCTTATCCTACGGAAGAAGAATTTAAACAGGCGGTGATAGCAATGAATGTAGTCGACCCCATGTCGATCAGCCGGGCTAATATGAGCCCCGAAATGTTGCTGAGGTGGGCCGAGGTGATGCCAGCCTCTAGCAATGAAAACTTCAGGTATTTCCAGCAAGGGCAGATGCTGCAGAATCAAGACTTATACGGACCAAGGCCACTCCGATTACTGGATCCTTTCGCCTGGTCACAATTTATACGCTCCATCAAACGAGGTGACTTAAAAAGGAAATAAAAAAAGCCCTGACTTTTCAGTCAGGGCTTTTTCTTTAACATCTCTATTGATTGATATCTGGTAAGGTCCAATTATCTAAAGCGCTTGGCTGCTTCATCATATCTTCTATTGCTGCAACGGTTCTAGGAGCATCTCCAGATAGATTAACTGGAGCATCCTTGGTGACCAAAATATCATCTTCGATTCTCACAGCTATTCCCCACCATTTCGG
>CAZLUY010000708.1:0-3352 GCA_964562785.1 uncultured Limnohabitans sp.
TCTCAAGCGGATTCTAATTCTTTCTCTAAGTACTCTCCATTTATTCAGAGAGTGGGTGCTAGTGAGGTCTTTGGCAGACCTTAAAACAAAATATTGATAGTCTTTCTCCTCATAGAAAATGGAATAAGTCTCCATTTTCTCTAGGTAAAAGCCGGCTGTTGAAATGCTTTTGATGAGATCACCAGAGTCAAGAGGTTGATCTATCACTTGTAGTTTTTCAGGCTCATTTTGGATCATCCATTCAAGGAACCTTGGTGCTGGTATGTGAATGAAAATTACAGAATCTTCATGCGCATGCTTCCGAACCGTTTTGAAAAGGGGAGGATGCTGATCGACTGGAATATGTTCCAATACATCCGGGAAAACGAAGAAATCAAAGGTTTCATCCTCCTTATGAAAGTCAGACATATCGGAAACTTCGAAACGAAGGTTCATCTGCTCCTTCCAGAGGTCCTGTGCCTTTTTGATACTTTCAGGAGAAATATCTACGGCTAAAACTTCACCCGATTTAAGGTATGAAGCAAGTAAATGAGAGACTGTACCGATACCACAACCTACTTCAAGAACACGATGATGAGGTTTCAATCCAGCATTTACCAGCTTATCAAGAATCTGTAAATGGCGGGAATTGATCCCGGTAACCTCTTGCTTGTCGGCAAACTGGTCGTAATAGCTGACAATATTATCCTTTGACTCTTGCATTAGATTCTTTGAATGAAAGTGCAATTCCTGCTATAAGTGCTAGGACAATAAGGTATTGGAAAATGACCATTGGAGTCTTAGTTGCTGAATATGATCTTGGATTAAACTCAAAGATAATCTCATGCGTTCCTGCTTCAGCTTGTAATCCTCGGAGCAAGTAATTGGTTCTTAGAATATCAGTTTCCTTCCCATCTATGGTGGCTGTCCAGCCTACAGGATAGTAGATTTCGGAGAAAACAATTAAGCCAGGGTTGGTCATATTTGCTGAATACACCAGTCTGTTCGGAGCATAGGATTCCAACGTAATCTGACCAAAACCAGCCTTTACTTCTCCAAATTCCTGAGTATTTATTGTGGCTGTTTGCTTGGTGTCAATGCTGCCTAATGCCTGAATATCCTCCTCATTTGAAGCTACTGATTGGATATTTTGAGGAATCCAAGCTGGCCCATTTGCATCAGGGTTCGGGAATACAGCATCGGCAGCAGATCCTGCCATAATGTATTTGGTATTCAACATATTCAGCGATTGAATTCCTGCATAATTGAAATTGCCCTGTTGAGCTTCGGCAATGAATTCATTGAGTTCTGGCTGAATACGGTTTTCAATTAAATCCTGGAATCTCCTCATTTTGGCGCCATGATAGCCCCCAATCGCATTGAACCTGTAGGAAGCTCTTCCTGCTTTAGTTATTCCCTCATTTAGATCAAAAACTCTGAAATAGGATTGATCTTTCAGGATTTCATTGTCCGCAGGTGTAGCAGCGAAATATGTGCTTGATGGATTGTCCTGGAAACTATCTTCATTGAAGTAAGGTCTGTTCATACTCCATAGGTCGATTAGCACCAGTAGAAAAAGCCCTGCACCCAGCACCAAATCTGATACTTTTTCTTTAAGTGCGAAATAGATTAAAGCTGCTGCTCCGCCGAGAAATAAAAGGCTTCGCCAAGCGCTAGAACGCAGCATCGCCTTTCGGTCTTCTCTTAAAGCATCCAATAACCAATCCGGAAGGTTTTGATCAGCGATGCCTGTAAATCGGAAAAGACCAGCTCCAATAGCAAAGAGTAGGATCAAACCACCCACTGTCGAAGCAGCCATTAAAAATGGCTTCAACTGTTTTTCCCTTATCGTTCTCTCTAAAGCGACCATACCTAAAACTGGAATTGCGAATAAGGTCATTCCCAGTGCCATAGAAACAGCTCTGAATTTATTGTATGCCGGTAAGTAGTCGAATAGAAAATAGTTAACAGAGCTGAGGTTTTTACCCCAGGAGAGTACCAGAGATAGGATAATTATGCTACCAAAAGTGATCAGGGTTTCCTTAGGAGCCGCCCAAATTCCTAATACTGCTAGAAAAATAAGGATTACCCCTCCGTAGATTGGTCCGCCCGTAAAGGGCTGATCGCCCCAATACGTAGGAGCATTTTGTATAAAACTATTTATCTGCCCAGCATCAATTCCATTTGCCCTTAGAGCTTTTTCCATGGATGAACCGTCACCTAATGGTGTCCCACTACCTCCTCCATAGAAATCTGGTATCAGCAGTGTGAAGGATTCCATGATCCCGTTGGACCATCCAAATGCATATTCTTTATCAAGTCCGGCGTCCTTCGATTCAATAGTGACTGCACCTCTGGTCGAATAGGTAGAGTATTCGTATGCTGTGGCTAACCTTCCAAGGTTGGATCCGATGGCCAATAATCCCGCAATAATCAGGAATCCGCTGGTCTTGGCTAAAGATGGAAGGCCTTCTTTTTTCCATAAGAACCCTATTCTTACCCCGGCATAGATTAAACAAATAATCAGGGTATAGTAGGTGATTTGAACGTGATTGAACTTGAGCTGAAGCATAAGTCCTAGAGCGAAAATACCTGCCCCTAGCAACCTTTTTCTTTCGAAGGCCAGATGGAGTCCTGTCAATACCACAGGAATCAAACATTCCGCCCAAATTTTGGCATTGTGGCCTGCAGCAAGACTAAGGAAATTGAAAGAGTTGAATACAAAAGCCAAACTTCCGATGGCTGCGAATGCGGGCCTTACACCAAAAGAAAGGAGAAGAATGTACATGCTTACCATTCCGAGAAAGAGACCATTGATTGGATGCGGTAGTCCCAAAGTGAGGATGGAAACCAAGGCATTGGTAATGTCACCGGGGAATTCCATACTGATGAAATAGCCCGGCATTCCTCCAAACATGGAATTAGTCCAAAGGGCCTCCTCACCGGTGGCCTCTCTGAAGTCCATGATCTCTTTGGCAGATGCTTCCCACTTCAAAATATCTCCTTGGAAAATAAGCTGATTATCAAATACCAGAGGTGAAAAATAAGCCACAATTAAGCAGTAGAAGATGGCTACACTTATCACATGCGGAAGCCAGTCTTTCTTAAAATCTATGGACATAAAGGAATTTTTTCTGGGAGATTGATTTGGTTGGCGCAAATTAGGAATTAAAACCCAAACCTCATGAAAAATACCCTTTGTAAGCAGGTTTTAGGATGATCTTCCTTTTCGATCTGACGTTAAAATCATTACTTTTGCGACAAATATTTTCGAGAGGATGTTTGATAATTTAAGTGTAAAACTAGATCGCGCGTTCAAAACCCTGAAAGGAACGGGTAAAATTACCGAGATCAATGTGGCCTCAACAGCCAA
>CAZLUY010000709.1:0-9157 GCA_964562785.1 uncultured Limnohabitans sp.
CTTCCTGAGCAAGGGAAACACCTTTCTTTTTCAAGCAGTCCTGAATTTGTCTAACATCATCAAAGTCATCAAGGTTTTGGGCTTCTTGATCCCATCCGGGATTAAAAGTCAGGACATTCTTTTCGAACATTTCATGAAAAAGACCAATCAAGGTCTGCTCATTTTTCATGATGAGGTAATTCATTGATTCATCACCTCCGAATTTTTTGAACCCTAGTTTCTCATAGAATTCTTTTGAAGCCTGTAAGTCTTTGACGCTGAGACTTACAGAAAAAGCACCAAGTTTCATAGCTGTTGAGTTTAGTATCTAAAAAGATACTTATTCTCTGGCTATTCCTCGAAGAATATGGTGCGATTCTCTTCTGAACTTCTTCTTGCTGCGTCGAGAATTTCCATGACCAGCATGTTGTTTTCCAGCGAATAAACATCATAGGATGGAGTTTTCATTTCACCTCTAACTACTGCTGATAGGAATAAGAATGGATCCCTGTAAGGATTATCGAGCTCTGGCAAGTCATAAACGGTTTCATCAAAACCATCATAGCCTTCAGCCATTCTAACTCGAAGTTGGTTCCGGTTATCCGAAAAAATAGCTCCTGTTAGGCCATATAACTCCATATCCTTTCTTCCTATTGGCCAATTCCATGAAGCCTGGATAATCAGCTGAGAGGTTGGGTATTGCACAATAATGGTAGCCTCATCTTCTACCTTAGGATTATTTTCTGGTTGTAACTGCTGTGCGATTGCTGTGACGGCTATCGGTCTTTGACCTTCAGTAATCCAGGTCATCAGGTTGGCTCCATAACAACCAAAATCCGTCAAAGAACCACCTCCGTTGAGCTTAGGGTCGGTAAGCCAATCCAAAAACTCTACACTGACTCCTATCTTTTTTGGACCACGATGACCATCGCGTACAACCAGTTTTCTGATCTCACCCACCTGATCAGCTTGATAGAGCTCTTTGGCTTTGTGATTAGTGGGATACCAACTTGTCTCATAGTTTGTGAGCAAAAGAATATCATTTTCCTTTGCGAGCCTTTCCATCTCCTGCGCATGTTCAAGGCTTACAGCCAAAGGTTTTTCCACCATGATATGAATCCCTTTGGGAGCCGCCCGGCGAACCACATCCAAATGAGCATAAGTATCTCCAAATGCAGTAAGGGCTTCCGGATCTATCTGGTCCAACATCTCTTCCAGACTAGGAAATAGAAGGTTCTTAGGAATACCAAAATCACCCATTAACCTGTCAGCCAATTCTGTATTGGATTCTGAGATACCGATTATTTCAATTGTCCCTTTTCTATGTGCATCCAGCACCCAACCTACGTGTCCGTGTGTCAGACCTGCAACCGCCACTTGGAGTTTTTCCTGGGCATGTAGCCAATGACACAGGCTGATAAACAAAAGAAGGATAATTGATTTTTTCATAAATGCATTGGGTGTAATCAGACTTCAAATATGGTGAGAATTGTTTAGGACGCAGGAAGAATGAAGGGTGAAAAACAAAAATAGCACGCCTGTTTATAGCGTGCTATTCGAAA
Source organism: uncultured Limnohabitans sp. (assembly GCA_964562785.1). Lineage (GTDB taxonomy): Bacteria > Bacteroidota > Bacteroidia > Cytophagales > Cyclobacteriaceae > Algoriphagus. Next base: position 1,542 of record CAZLUY010000709.1, read on the forward strand.
TGAGTTTGAATGTATTGATAATTTTAGCTCAAAGTCTTTCCTACTCTGGTTCTTAAAATTCTCATTTGGCCACCATGATTTGATTCATGCTCGCAAACGTGAAACCATTTCCAGTAGGTATTGACTTCCATACCGGGCTGTGACCAGATTGGGTCGATAGCCAGGAGCCATTCGTCATCATAGGTCTTCAGTTTTTCCAGGGTTTCTTCTCTTACTTCGGAAAGGATGTCAAGGTAATGCTGCGCAGTATTCCCTTTGATTTTTTTACCTTCTTTCCCTAGTCTCATTGCTGCTCCCCATACTTTGTCTTCTTTTTTCGAGAACTCCTGCTTGCCATCAAAACTATTGATCTGGTAGAATTTATCGGTTGCCGCCAAATGAAGAAGCAAAGCTCCAATAGAATTAGAATCCTCATCCAGATGCCAGTCCAACTCTTCCACACTTAGATTCTTCACAGTGTTGATAATGGTGTGGCGCATATATCCCAACATAGCGACCATAGCTCCAATCTGAGGTGTATAATCCTCCCTTGGACCTATGACCATCAGATCCTTGGATACTTGCTTGGGACTTGTTTTGGCCATTGCGGGAATCATTCCCAAGGTACCTAAGCCGGCAGCCATTGTGAGGCTCCTTTTTAAAAATTCTCTACGGTAGTGAAAGTGCTCTATCATGTGATTAAAAGTTCCAAATTATGGGTTTGAAGATCAGGATTCCCAATCCAGAATCAAAAGGCTTTAACTTGTTTTAGGCTTGTTAAAGTGTTCTTTACCTTGGGTTTGGTTTGGACTAAGTATAGGAAATTACCTGGCAGTGATGCCTAAGATTCAAGCTTATGGGGAATTAAAGGTGAAACATTGTTGCACTTCTTTTTTGGTAAATTCCATCAGACCAAAAGCCTGAAGTATGAAGCCTTTCCTTAAAAACTCAATACTACTCCTGATTCTGATTTTTGTATTCAGCTCTTGCGCGGAGCCTGTGCCAATAGAAGAATGTGTGGATGATGATCCTTATGGAATTTTGGGAGGGTTGTGGCATGGCTTTATAGCACCCTTCAGTTTTATTCTGAGCATTTTCATGGATGATGTTGCCATGTATGCGGTGAATAATAATGGATTCCTCTATGACCTTGGTTTTGTGATCGGAGCGGGAATTATGTTTGGAGGAAGTGGAAAGGCAAGTTCTAAATGATTTTTACCCTAAATACATATCAAATGAAAAGTACTGTTTATTCCCTTGTTTTATTTTTTGTAATCCTTGGTTGCTCAGCACCTGAGAAGGAACCCTATGCGATACAGGCGTCCGATATGGAGCCACATATGGCAATTTTGGCGAGTGATGAATTTGAAGGCCGAATGCCTTTTTCTGAAGGAGAGATCAAAACCATAAACTACCTGGAGTCAGAGTTTAAGAAATATGGATTGGATCCGGGCAATGGAGACTCGTATTTCCAGGATGTTCCACTGGCCTCCATTCAAAGCATGGGAGCTCCGACAATGACGATTTCTTCAGAAAGTGAAAGTGTCACCCTGGAAGGATTTAAGGATTATGTGCTTTGGACTCAGCGAACTGAGAAAGAGGTCTCAATTGAAGATGCTGAGATTGTTTTTGCAGGATTTGGGATTGTGGCTCCAGAGTATGGCTGGAATGATTACAAAAACATCGATGTGATGGGTAAGATCGTCATGGTTTTGGTAAACGATCCTGGTTTTGGAACCGAGGATCAAAGCTTTTTCAAAGGGAATACCATGACCTATTATGGTAGATGGACCTATAAGTACGAAGAGGCAATTCGTCAGGGAGCTTTGGGGGTATTGATTGTTCACAATACGATTCCAGCTGGTTACGGATTTAACGTGGTTCAGAATCGATGGAATGCTGAGCAATTGTATCTGGATGACAGGGAGGAGAATAATTATAAGCTTGGGTTCGAAGGTTGGGTGACGTTGCCAACGGCCAATAAGCTTTTTGCCATGGCTGGAGTCAATGAGCGTGAAATGTTAGCTAAGGCCAGGAAGGCTGATTTTCAAGCTTTTTCAATGAACTTAAAAGCGAATACTTCCTTAACTGTGAGTGCAGACTATGATGTGTCTAAAAATGTAATTGCGAAAATAGAAGGAGCTACTCGCCCGAATGAATATGTGGTGTACACGGCCCATTGGGATCATTTAGGGATAGGAACTCCAGATGAAACCGGGGATTCCATATACAATGGAGCTTTTGATAATGCCTCAGGAACAGCAGCACTTTTGGCTTTAGCAAAAGGCTTTAGTGAATCTGAGAAGCCTGACCGCACCATCATTTTTCTAGCTGTGACGGCCGAGGAGCAAGGTTTATGGGGTTCCTTGTATTATGCCTTGAACCCCGTTTATCCCAAGGAGCAAACCGTGGCCAATATCAATATGGATGGTGTTAATCCCTATGGTAGAATGAAAGATGTTTCTGTTATCGGTCAGGGACAAAGCGAATTGGAAGATTTACTGGATGTGGAGCTGAAAAAGGTAGGAAGGTATGCTTCACCGGATCCGACTCCTACAGCTGGTTATTATTTTCGTTCAGATCATTTCAGTTTCGCAAAGGTTGGAATTCCAGCACTTTATTTTGGCAATGGAATAGACCATGTTGAGGGTGGTAAGGAGTATGGTAGACAGAAGGAAGATGAGTACATCCAATTGTATTATCACAAACCCTCTGATGCCTACGATCCTGACACCTGGAATTTTGATGGTGCTGTCGATGATGTGCAATTGCTTTACAATGTGGGTATGAATCTGGCGAATTCAGATAAATGGCCTCAATGGAAAGAGGGCTCTGAATTCAAGGCTATAAGGGATGGATATATGAAAAAGTGATCTGTAGCAAGACCACTTATTCACCGCTTAAGATTGATCTTCCTCAGAACTGCCCATATACTGACCCCAGTTTGTATTTTCTTTAGATATCAGCGCTTCAACTCTCTCCACCAACAATTGGAGAGGGTTGGAACCATGGTATGGCTTGCTCCTCGTGAGAAATAGAAATTTCTCATGCTTCAGAGTTTCGGAGGTAGTTCTGTACTGAATCCAATTTTCCTGGTATTTATAGAGTCCGAGGATTCCGGTAATTATGGCAATTAAGGCTCCTAAAGAAGCTACCAGATATGGAGAATGATCTCCTAATAATTCTGAGAAAGCACCAGATAATGTAACAAGGGAAGCAGCTAGCAACTGAATTACCTGACATCCACGATACATACGTTTATTCATTCCACTTTTCTTATCAAACCAGCTGATCTGATTGTCTAATCTCAGTTTCATGTACTGTTCTTCATTCATGACTTTAGGGTTAAGACTTTGCGATTGTTTTCAGGGTCAAGTAATTCATCGATGACACCTGTCCTGAGCTGATATTCCAAGGGGTAGATTCCAGAATCAATAGTGCCAAAAAATGATTGAATTTCATTAAGGTTATTTCCTAGTCCGCGATAATAGTCCAGTAGTTTTGTGTTCGAGGTATCATAACCCAACGATCTACACCAGGTAAGAAAGTCTTCAGCATCCTGATATTCTTCTAAAGCGTCGAAAACCAAATAAAGGGCTGGAAGCGGTAAATGAGGATTGAAGTCTTCGTACTCATCCTGTATAAGGATTTTCCAAGTTTTGGATCTGGACTTTATCTCAATCCAGAAATCTTCTTCCCTAAGATTTTCCAGCTGACGGAATTGTACAGGCCTTTCTTTAAGCAAACCCTGAAGCCTGGTGATTTCCTTCGAGACCTTTTTCATTTAGGAATGATCAATTTTGAGCAAGGTCATAACTGATCATCCAGTAGATGCCAAATCGGTCAACAACATTCCCAAAGTAGGAACCCCAAAAAGTTTCTTCCAGTGGCATTTCTATCTGCCCTCCGTCAGCAAATGCTCCGAATACTCTGTCAGCAGTTGCTCTATCTGGAACATCGAGATAAAGGTGAGTTTGATTTCCATTTTTATATGCTGGACCAAAACCCGGAAACGTATCGCTTCCCATGATCACCAAATCTTCACTGATCTGAAGTGTGGCATGCATAACACGCTTCTTGTCTGATTCTGACATGGGTGGAGCATCTGGCATATCACCCATATACATGAATCCATTTGGGAACTCTCCTCCAAGAACCGATTGGTAAAATCTCATAGCCTCCTCGGCATTTCCATCAAAGTTCAGGTAACTAAAAATCTTCATAGCTTATGTGGTTTGTTTCAGAATAATATACTAAAAATCAGTCAATTGCTGATTCTGAAACCTCCTTGTTGGATGATGCTTTTTCTCGTTCGGCATAAAAGCTGAGGGCCGCTAAAACTAGACCCAGAATTACTACTCCAAGCGATAAAGGCCAGTTCACAAAAGAAAGAGGAATTGCGAAAAGCTGTAGACCAAGGCTTGCCAGCCAGATCAAATGTCCTTGTAGAGTTCTGGGTTTCCGATCTTTGATTTCCCTCTCATTGTCATTTTCGTTAACCAGAGGTTTAAAGAAATCTCTGTATTGCCAAAGAAGGAAGAGGTTAAGCAGAAAAAGAAAGCCTAACACAAAAGGAGTCCCTTGCCATTCTAGAGAAATGGTCACCATCAGAATATTTCCTATTAATGGAAGCATCATAATGGCCCCTAAAAGTTTATATCTGGTGGTCACCAGGCAATACCCGATTATTATTTGAGAAAGTGCAATGAACTGACCGTAGAGCCCCAGTCCATAAGGTCGTAGTTCATCGATAAGCCAGACAGGGCCTATCCAACCAAAAAATTTGTGCTCGAAAAAGAGTTTGGCCATTCCCGAACCCCAAAAAGTAAAGCCCAGGAAAATGGATATTGAGATGATTAAAAATTTCTTCATTCGAATCATAGATGCATGGGAACTTAAAAAGTTACAGAATTTATATTCTTTATTACTTTAGTGAAGAACCAAAGATTTTTAGGATGGACGCCAGTCAATTAGGAGCCGGAAGTAAGTTGTCTCACCCAAGTTTTGGATCAGGTATGATTCTGAGAGAAGACGGTGAGTATTATGAAATCTATTTTTACGATTCAGAGGAAGTGAAAACTCTGGCGAGGGATTATGAGGGTTTTGAAGTGTTGGAGGGCAAAGCAGCAGAGCAACCCGAATACACGCTGAAAGATATTCAAAGAGCTGTGAGGGAGGCCGTGGCTGAAATGGCCGAGAAGGCGCCTATTATTCCCTTAGGAGGAAAGTGGATGGGAGGTCAAGTTGTATTCGAACCCAATGATGCCAATCTGCAGGTAAAAGAAATTCCTATGGAGACCTTCTTTCGGAAGATCGTGATGGTGAGGGAGAAGCTTAGAGTTTTGGAGCAAAACATCAACAATCACCCAAAATTGGATGATGAGGACAGAATACACCTTCAGCAATACATCACACGTTGCTATGGTTCTTTGACCACCTTTAATGTACTTTTTGCCTATAAGGAAGATCAGTTTAAAGGTAGTGGGAAGTAGATTATCGGGGAATTATTCCACTTTCCCCGCTAAGGTGTCATGGTGCTCCAGAAGTAAAGACCTCAAGTAACTTCCGATGTAATTAACCCCCTCAAAACCAGCTTTCTTGGCAGCAGCATCTTCTTCCTCAAAGGTATAGTCTCCACTGTTCGCATAGTCAATTAAGCTCTCGTAAGCTCCAATGGTGAAGTTGTCCCAGGCAGGACCAAAAACCCGTGTGAAGATCAGGTTGGGTCTGTGATCTAAATGATCGTAAAAGACATTCTCCATCTTTCGTTGTTCGAGCAATTCCTCCTGCTTACCTGCAAGAGCAGTGAATATTTCTATGTGAAATAGATTATAGGCGGAAAACCAATCATTAAATAGTTCCTTGTTAGGCCCTTCTACGATTGCCTCTTCCTGATGACTTACCAGTTTATGAAAGTCATCACCATAGGGTTTCTCTAAGGTTTTGGATTGATCTCTTAGCTCTTGATTGGCTGAAGAAAAATAATCTCCAGAATTAGAAATGGGATATATAACCATCAAGTCCCAATGATCTCCCTGGCTATGTCTAAGAAGGTATGGTTTATCAATTCCGAGCTTTTCATGCATAGCGATGTCTTCTTTGATTGCATCTATCAGTTCCAGAAGATTACCTGGACTAGCACGTAGTAAGGTCACCTTGTATTGCTGCTGAGCGAAAAGCGGGCAAAGACAAAAAATCAATAGGAGAGATAGGATAACTTTTTTCATTATTGGTAAAAAGCTAAGGTGAATTAAGGGTTAGTGATACTGATATTTAGTGATGTAGTATCCCATGAAATATTCATAATGATTTCTCCACCTTGCTCTGAGAATGATATGTCTAAAGTCTCGACTTCACTCGTGGGAGATACCGGTATATCGACCCGCAGAACATCTAAATCATAGTTTGGTTCTGTTACTCCCAAATAGACACCCGTTTCTGTGTTAAGCGCAATGGTGAACGAATCTGGTCCCGGGATAGCATACATTCGGTAGGAGCCAGCTTTAACTTCCTGGCCTGCGAATAGAACATCTTTTGAAAAGGTTATTTCAGTAACAGCATTTGCTCCAAGTCTCCAATATTTGCCATAGGGTTGCAGGGCTCCATCTTCCTCTGGTCCAAAAATCAATCTACCCTTTTTGGAGGGTTGTGAATATTCGACACTTACATCAATTCCCGCGGAGGAAAAGGAAACATTCCAAAGAGGGCTTACTGGAAATAACATTCCGTATGCAAAGAAGGCTACAATTGCGATGAATAGGATTCCAACTCCTAAGAGGACTTTTTTAATCATAAGTCTAAATTTTTAATTGGTGTGGTGAGAAGTTTTTCTTTTTATCAGTTTCGATTCTTTCCTGTAAATACATTCATTTTAGGACTTGCGGGATTACCGGAGCTACGGCGAAAACTTATGATTTGGCCAGAGTGATAAATGACATCTGCTATTGGGCCATTGATAAGAAGCCAAAAAGGGTAGTCCGAAGTAGAATCACCAGATTGAAAGGAAAGTGACATTTCTGACAAATCTTCTGATGATTTACCCTCGATGAAATTCCTTGCCTCAAGTAGGTTTTGAAGTGTCAACTCCCTCAATTCATCATAACCGTAGGAGGTAGGGTTTGCGGCACTTACTCTAGCTTCGCCTGCACAGGCACTTCTAATGGTCAGTGATAGACCATGGATGTGTTCTAAGGTTTCCAAAGTTGTCCTGGCGTCTTCACTAGGCCTAAAAGCCAGATCATTTTCTCCAAGCCCCTCAGTGGCCCAATGGTATCGATAGCCTAGACCGTCAATCATTCGAGATAGAATATTGCCTGATGAGTAATCTTCAGGGAAATCAGGAATCTCATAAAAGGGCAGGTCGGATTGGGCTTTGGAAGTCAGGGCAACTAGGGTTAAGGCTGAAGCAATCAGCAATTTTTTAAACATATGGGATTAATTTTTAGGAACTCTTTCAGGAATTGCCTCCTCTTTTCTTTCGACAAATTTGTTTGGTCCGTCGGGAGATTTGATAAGGTCAAAGGCATCATATAATTCACCAGTCGGCGTGTAGGATTCAAAACTCAGTTTATCTCCTTTGACCGAAATAATTTGAAATAATTGGGTTTTCTCCCCACTTCGATCTTTAATCGCCCCAA
>CAZLUY010000710.1:0-2023 GCA_964562785.1 uncultured Limnohabitans sp.
AAAACTCAGGAGAAGAAGAGTTGAATTCAGCTATTTACTCAAGTCAACAGTTCTAAGACGTAATGAATTTGCAATTACAGAAACAGAGCTGAAGCTCATAGCAAGTGCTGCTATCATTGGAGATAGTAAGACTCCAAAGAATGGAAACAAAACTCCAGCAGCTATCGGAACACCCAGGGTATTGTAAATAAGAGCGAAGAAAAGATTTTGTCGAATGTTTTTTATCACAGACTTGCTCAAGTTCTTTGCCTTGACCAAAGCAGCTAAATCCCCTTTCACAAGAGTAACAGATCCACTTTCTATAGCCACATCTGTACCTGTGCCCATAGCAATACCTACATCGGCCTTTGCCAAGGCAGGAGCATCATTAATTCCATCACCTGCTACGGCAACCACCTTGCCTTTTCCTTGCAATTCCTCAACAATCTTAAGTTTATCTTCAGGAAGCATCTCGGCATACACTCCATTCAAATCAAGTTCTTTAGCAACATATTGCGCCGTTGCCTTTTGATCACCAGTGAGCATTAAAACCTCTATGCCCTGCCTTTGTAAGCTTTCAATGGAGGTTCTGCTATTGGCTTTGATCTCATCACCAAATGCAATAAAAGCTTCAAACGTCCCGTCAACAGCAAGAAATGAAACGGTTAATCCTCTTTCCTGCAATGCCTTAATAGGCTCTAGATTAGAATCATCCAGCTGAACATGGAGCTGATTCATAAGAGCCATATTGCCTAGCCCGATTGCTTTACCATCAAATTCAGCAATGACCCCTTTCCCCAAAATTGCTTGAAAACCGGAAACCGGGGTTTTCTCGGCTCCTTTTTCTTCAGCAAAGGCGACAGCTGCCTTGGCCAAAGGATGTTCACTTGAAGCATTGAGGGAAAGAATATAGTCTAAAGCCTCTTTTTCAGTCAAGCCTTTCTGAACTCCAAATTCTTGAACTGTTGGCTTTCCTTCCGTGATGGTACCAGTCTTATCTAAAACCACTGTATCTACCTTATTCAGCAGTTCCAGCGCTTCTGCATTTTTGATTAAGATTCCATTCTGTGCTCCTTTTCCAACTCCTACCATTACAGACATTGGGGTTGCGAGACCTAAAGCGCAAGGGCAAGCTATAATCAACACCGCAATGGAATTGACCAAAGCAAATACTAAGGCTGGATCTGGCCCCCAAATAGACCAAACGGCAAAGGTGATTAATGAAATGAGCACCACAATTGGTACAAAATAAGCCGATACCTTATCTGCCAGTTTCTGAATCGGAGCTCTGCTTCTACTGGCCTCATTCACCATTTTTACAATCTGGGAGAGGAGAGTTTCCGAACCTACCTTCTCAGCCTTCATCAAGAAACTTCCGCTACCATTCAATGTCCCACCATGAACGTCTGAGCCTTCTGAAATATCAACAGGAATTGGCTCTCCAGTGATCATGGATTCATCTATTGTACTGACACCATCCATCACTTTCCCATCCACAGGCACCTTACCTCCCGGTTTTACTCTTAGAAAATCGCCATTTCGGATGGTATCAATGCTAACTTCTTTCTCTTCTTTACCCTTCACAAGAGTGGCCTTGGCAGGAGTCAGATTCAATAATTCCTTGATGGCTGAATTGGTTTTGCTATGCGCTTTGGCCTCCAGAACCTGACCAAGTAAGACAAGGGTCAGTATCACTGCGGTTGCCTCAAAGTAAACATGGACAGCTCCGGAATCAGTCTTGAACTGATCAGGAAAGAAATCAGGAAAAATCAATCCGAAAAGACTAAAAAGCCAGGCGACCCCAGCACCAATTCCAATAAGGGTGAACATGTTTAGATTCCAGGTCTTAAGGCTGCGATAGGCACGCTGAAAAAATATCCAAGCCGCATAAAAGACTACAGGTATGGACAAAGCAAACTGCACCCAATTCCAGGTCTGTTGGCTCAAAAACCCAAATATTGGATTGCCCGGTATCATCTCACCCATGGAAACCGCAAAGATCGGAGCTGTAAATCCTACAGCTATCCAAAGTTTCCTTAACAAT
>CAZLUY010000711.1:0-3159 GCA_964562785.1 uncultured Limnohabitans sp.
TTGGATTAGTTGGGCTTGGGTGGCTTTAAGATTCTCAAGGGATTCCTTAAGATCCTTAGTACGCTGGCTAACCTTCCTTTCAAGCTCTTCATTTTGGGTGGAAAGAATTTCCTCTCTTTCCTTAGAAAGGCGCTCCACTTCCCCCAAGTTCTTTTTGAGTGCTTGAGTTCTTTTGCCCATAGTTATGACAACATAGAGAGCCATGGTCAGTGGAAACATGGCACCAGTAATGTTCAAAAACTCGCCTATCCCTAAATCAATTTTAAATAACAACTTTATGGACTGATCTAAGGGGGGGCTGATGAGGATTAAGCTTAAAATGGGTAAAGCAATGGAGGCTTTTCTGTGTAAGTGTCTGTCAAGGTAACAGACTCGAAATATGGAGAAAAGGACCAGGAGCAATAGGAAAAAACCAAAAGACTCGGTATCAAAAAAGAATGATAGAGTAATAAAGGCTGCTGCCAATAGACCAACCAATTTGATCCATTTATCTTTCATTCTGCCAAGTAGCTCGTAAACAATAAATGGCATCAACGTCATATTAAAGAGTGCCAAAATCATGGTAAGCCTCATGAATTCTGGTGGAGTACCTGAATTAATAGTTACGATTTGAAGCCAAATGTTAAGAATAAAAGAGGCACACATCGCAAAGAGATAGCCGTTGACTGTTTCACGCGTATAAACCCAAAGGCCCAAAAAGAGAATGCCAAGAGAACCAATAACCCCTAACCCGAGATAATTAAAAGGAAGAAATTTGTCGTAATTTCTAACGTATTTTATTTCATGTCCTGTAGTTTTTAGGTTTTCATAGGTATAAAGGTCAAAGGCTAAATAATTACTTGGTTTCTCTAGAATAATTCTATTGGATTTACGGTATTGGTATCGAGCAGCTAAAACATTGACTTCTCCTTTCTTTACAGGGAAGAGGGTGAAATCACTCATTCCTCCTTGAGGATCGCTATTCTCGTCATTTCCGATTCCACCAATGCTCTTTACTAACTGCCCATTGAAATAAACTTCTAAAGCACCTCTTAAATGGATTAAGAGAGCCAGTGAATCATAAGATTCTTCAACAATGAACTTTTTTCTAAACCAAAAAACCTCACCCTCTTCTACTCTTTGGTTTGAATCAAGCAACGTTAAATTCTTGTTTGAATACAAGGTCCACTCAGAATCATCAAATTCTACTTTAGACCATTCCGGATTATCACCTTGTGTATATCTCCAATTTAGAGTTAGGTTATATTCTGTAGTGTCAAGACGACCCATTATGGAAATATCTTCCTCCTGTGCATAAAGACAGAAGGAGGATAGAAAAGCGATAAAAAAAAGTAGGTATCTCATGGGCGAATTGACAACCTTAAAAATCACATCCTGACAAAATCATAATTCAGGATTTTAAGCATTCAAATCCATCTACCAGTGAAAGGATTTAAATTGTTTTTTATCAATATATTCATTCCCTTTCAATCCTTAAGCATACACGTAGTGCAATTTTCTGTATTTCAAATATTTGGCAAATGAAACAACTCACATTCTTGTCCATCTTTTTCCTTGTATTGACCTCGACTTTTTCGTCAGCTCAGGATCATCAAGGCTATTTCATGCACCCGGATATTCAGGGTGATCAGATCGTTTTTGTTTCTGAAGGTGACATCTGGAAAGTCTCCTCAAATGGTGGTGATGCCATCCGCCTGACTACCCATCCCGGAGATGAATCAGACCCTAAAATTTCGCCTGATGGCAATTGGGTTGTCTATGCAGCCTCCTATGAGGGACCTCGGGAAGTTTACCTTATTCCTATTAATGGCGGTATTCCAAAACGCTTGACCTATGAGCCTTCTTCTTCCACTCCTACCGGTTGGAAGGGAAATTCTCATGTGGCTTATATGACCACGCAATATTCGACTTTACCGCGATTGAAGACGGTTTTGGTTGATGTCAATTCTCTGGAGAAAACTATGGTTCCTTTATCCCTAGCTGCGGAAGGGTCCTTCTCTGAGGACGGTTCAGACTTCTATTTTGTGAGACCTTCCTTCCATGGCAATGTGACCAAGCGCTATGAAGGAGGTACCGCCAGAAAAATCTGGAAATACTCAGAGGGAGCCGAAGAGGCTGTGCGACTAACCCAGGAATATGATGGAGAAGATCATCATCCAACTACACATGGAGGTAAGGTTTATTTCCTCTCAGCCAGAGATGGCATTATGAACATTTGGTCCATGAATCCTGATGGTTCGGGGCTGAGTCAGCTGAGTACCGAAGACTATTTTGATGTAAGGGAATTCTCTGTTTCTGGAGATAGAATAGTTTACCGAGTTGGGGCTGATTTGAAGGTAATGGCAATCTCTGGCGGTTCGGCTGAGAGTTTGGCCGTTAATCTAGTTTCAGACTTCGATCAACTAAGAGAAAATTGGGTGACTAATCCAGAGCAATTCATTACCAATGTTTCACTGAGTAATGAGGGTGACCGTGTTGCCATTACAGCTCGTGGTCGTGTCTTTATATTCCCTGCGAAGCAAGGACGTGAAGTGAGGTTGAGCCGCAAAGACGGGGTGAGATACCGTGATGCGATTTTCTCAACTGATGGGAAGGAGATTTTGGTGTTCTCGGATGAGAGTTCAGAATTTGAAATCCATGCCTACTCTAGTTTAGGTTTGGATGAAGGTCGGGCACTCACCTCAGATGGAGAAATATTAAGACAAAGTCTAATTCCATCCCCAGATGGGAAGAAGGTTGCCTATTCTGACCTGGATAGTAAGCTCTGGATTTTAGATATCGCAAGTGGACAAAGCACTCAGGTCACCGAGTCAGATGAGGATCTGACGACCATGCCATCTTGGTCACCGGATAGTAAATACATGGCCTTTGGACAGGCCGCAAGCAATACATTTGGACAAATATGGATTCATGATGTAGATGCTGGAAGAAATATTCCCGTGACCACAGATCGCATCAATTCCCTCAGCACTCAGTGGAGTCATGATGGGAAATGGCTGTACTTTCTGTCCGATCGAAACTTCCAATCCAAAGTTGGTAGCCCCTGGGGACAAAGACAGCCAGAGCCATTCTGGGAAAAGCAGATGAAGATCTATCAGGTGGCTTTGCAAAAAGGAACTAAGTCGCCCTTTCATCCAAAAACTGAATTAACCGAAAAGG
>CAZLUY010000712.1:0-3794 GCA_964562785.1 uncultured Limnohabitans sp.
ATTGACGGAAGAGAATCTGTGAGCTTCTTGGTAAGAGTAAAGCAGCTTCTAGAAGATCCAACAAGACTTCTTTTCGGAGTTTAATTTTCAACGTTCCCTAAAATCTAAGAAAACATGTACGATGTAATAGTTATTGGTTCAGGTCCAGGTGGTTATGTAGCGGCTATTCGATGCGCTCAACTTGGAATGAAAACGGCGATAGTTGAAAAGTATCCAACGCTTGGTGGTACTTGCTTAAATGTAGGATGTATTCCTTCAAAGGCACTTTTGGACTCCTCTGAGCATTATCATAATGCTGCTCATACCTTCAAAACTCACGGAATCAATTTGAGTAACCTGAAGGTTGACTTGAAGCAGATGATTGCGAGAAAAGAAGACGTGGTAAAGCAGAATGTGGATGGTATTCAATACCTGATGAAAAAGAACAAGATTGATGTTCATCAGGGCCTTGGTTCATTTGTCAACTCCACCACGGTAAAAGTGACTAAAGATGATGGATCCTCATCAGATATTCAGGGTAAGAACATAATAATAGCAACTGGTTCTAAGCCTGCTTCCCTTCCTTTTATCAATCTTGATAAGAAAAGGATTATCACCTCTACGGAGGCCTTGAAGATGAAGGAGATTCCTAAGCATCTCATCGTAATTGGTGGTGGCGTGATAGGTATGGAGCTTGGCTCTGTTTATGGAAGAATGGGTGCTAAAGTCTCTGTTGTTGAATTCATGGACGGTCTTATTCCATCCATGGATAAGACTATGGGCAAGGAGCTCCAAAAATCACTTAAGAAAATCGGCTTTGAATTTTACCTGAAACACAAAGTAACTGCTGTTGAAAACAAGGGGAAGACCGTATCTGTGACGGCCGAAAATGCTAAAGGCGAAGCAGTAACCATAGATGGCGACTATGTTTTGGTTTCAATTGGTAGAAGACCTTATACAGATGGACTTAATGCTGAGGCAGCTGGAGTGAAGCTGACAGATCGGGGCCAAGTTGAGGTGAATGAGCATCTCCAAACTTCTGCCCCAAATATTTATGCCATTGGTGACGTAGTTCGTGGCGCTATGCTAGCGCATAAAGCTGAGGAAGAAGGTACTCTTGTTGCTGAGCAATTAGCAGGACAAAAACCACATATTAATTATAACCTAATTCCTGGTGTAGTTTATACCTGGCCTGAAGTTGCTTCTGTTGGCTTCACTGAGGAGCAATTGAAGGAACAAGGAGTGAAATATAAGACAGGGAAGTTCCCATTTATGGCTTCTGGAAGAGCAAGAGCTTCTATGGACACGGATGGAGTCGTCAAGGTTTTGGCAGATGCTGCGACCGATGAGATTCTCGGTGTTCACATGATTGGCCCCCGTACTGCAGATATGATAGCGGAGGCAGTTGTTGCTATGGAATATAGAGCTTCAGCAGAGGATATCGCAAGAATGTCTCATGCTCATCCAACATATACGGAAGCATTCAGAGAGGCTTGCTTGGCAGCTACAGATAATAGGGCAATCCATATCTAAATTGGCCGTTAATTATTGAAAGCCATCCCGAAGCGCTTTGGGATGGCTTTTTCTTTTTAATCAAAATCGGTTATTTCGACTATGAAGTTTAAGATTGCAATCATTGGTGCCGGGAATGTGGCTTGGCATTTAGCACCCGCTCTGGAGGATGCTGGCCATGAGGTATTGGAAGTTTATGCAAGAAGTAAGGAAGGTGCGAAGCAAATTACATCTAAGCTCTATGCCGCTGAAATAAGAGATAGCCTGGACTTCTCTCGAAGTAAGGCCGAGATCTTTATTATCTCTGTTACGGATGGAGCGATTTCAGAAATTGCGGATGAAATAATTCTACCGGAAAAATCAATTTTGTTGCATACTTCGGGCTCCGTTGGACTTGAGGTACTAGGATATAGTTCGGCTGATTTTACGGGGGTATTTTACCCTCTCCAAAGTTTTACCAAGGGAAAGGATTTGGACTTGTCAGAAGTACCTTTTTTGATTGAATCGGATGATCAGCAGGTCCTAAAGAAATTGAGAGATCTTTCTAGATCCCTGAAAGCGCCGTGCTATACCATACGATCCAAGGATAGAATGGCTGTACACGTAGCAGCAGTCTTTGCAAGTAATTTTTCCAACCACATGATTCGAATTTCAGAAGAGGTGATGATGAGACAGGGCTTAGACTTTGAGATGTTGAAGCCATTGATTGTAGAGACGATTTCTAAGAGTCTCCAGGTAGGAGCAAAAAGAGCACAGACAGGCCCCGCCATTAGAGGAGATTACGAAACTCTTGAGGAGCATCACCAATTTCTCAACTACAATGAAGAGGTTGCAGAAATCTATCGCTTAGTTTCTCAGGATATTATTGATAGCTAGGTTCTGAATTGGATCTAATTATCCAGTTTTTCATCCAACTCAAGAATGGATCTTAAAAGGACATTGGCTCCATTTTCTACCTGTTGAGGAGATGAATATTCATCAGGCGAATGGCTTATTCCCCCTCTACTCGGAATAAATATCATCCCGATTGGCGTGATCTTCGCCATTTCCTGAGCATCATGTCCGGCACCACTTGGCAAGTAACGATAGGACAAACCGAGGCTCTTCGCGCTGTTTTCTATGGATTCTTGAATAAGTGGGTCCGACATGGCTGATTCACTGGCAACTGCTATATGTTCAATCGATACTTCTGTTTCCGATTCCTCAGCTAGTTTCATTGCTTGTTTTTCAATTTCCCCATAGAGCATCCAGATCTTTTCAGCAGATAAATCTCGTATTTCTAGGGTTACTGTCACTTCTCCTGGGATTACATTGCCTGCGCCTGGGGAGGCAACAATTTTACCTACAGTTCCCACTTGCGCCCCTTCATAAGAATTGATAATCCGGTTAATATCCAGAACCAGCTGTGCTGCAGGAAGCATAGGGTCTTTCCTCATATTCATCGGTGTAGTCCCAGCATGATTTGCCATTCCTTTAAAAGTAATGTCCCACCATTCGATCGCCACTATTCCTTCAACTACCCCAATTTCAAGTTTTTCCTGATCAAGATTAGCCCCCTGTTCAATATGCAGTTCGAGGTATGCCGCATACTCTCCAGCTATGCTCACCTCTTCTTCGATTTTGTCGGGATTCCCACCAATTTTTCTAATGCCTTCGGCCATGGTCAAGCCGCTGCTACTGACTACCTCTAGAGCTTCTTTGCTTAAGGCGCCTACTTTTCCACGGCTTCCAATTACTCCTCCCTCTTCATTGGCGAAAATTATCATTTCAAGAGGGTGACGGGTTTCATATTTGGCATCCTCAAGCACAGCCATTACCTCAAGGGCACTCAGCGCTCCAACAGGCCCATCATAATCACCACCATTCGGGACTTCATCAATGTGAGATCCGAATGAGATTTTCATCAAATTCGGTTCACTTCCTACTCTTGACCCAATGATATTTCCGGATGCGTCTATACTTACTTCAAGACCTGCATTCTTCATTAGCCCCATGACATATTCTCTTCCTTCCAGATCATAATCGCTAAATCCAATCCTATCGGAACCGCCATTATCATTTTTACCAATTTTGGCTAACTCCTGAAGTGTAGAATTTAGTCGGTCTCCATTTACCTTCATGTCCTGGGCAGAGACGGCAAAAGAAAGCAGAATACAGATTAGGGTGGCGGTGATAACTCTTTTCATAAAGTTCGATTTTTATCAAAATAAAAAATCCCTCAGAATTCTGAGGGATTTTGATCATTTCATCCAAGCAAGCTTAATTTCATCCGGGGCTTTCATCCGGTCAGCAAGTCTCATGTA
>CAZLUY010000713.1:0-7137 GCA_964562785.1 uncultured Limnohabitans sp.
TTTTGTACTCTGCTAAAATTTTAGAGATGATAAAATCTGGAGATATTTGCTCCGCCTCAGCCCGAAAGTGAAGTGACAGTCGATGCCGTAGCACAGGGTATGCTAGCAGCTGAATATCCTCAGGTAAGACTGAATAACGACCTTTCACTACAGCTCTCGCCTTGGCACATAGAATTAAGGCTTGGCCAGCACGGGTACCAGCTCCCCACTCTACATATTGCTTTACCGCATCCACTTCGGATTCATCCGGCCTGGTAGCTCGGATAAGGGCATTAATTTGACCCAACAAAGCAGAGTCGATGTGCACCTCACGGGTCAGCTGCTGCAATTTTTTTATTTCAATTCCCGAAAAAACTGTCTCTGGGCTGGCCTTATATGTTCCGGTAGTACGTTCCAAAACTTCCAATTCCTCCTTTTCAGAAGGATATCCAAGCTTGATATATAGGAGAAATCGATCAAGCTGAGCCTCAGGAAGCGGATAAGTTCCCGCTTGCTCAATAGGATTTTGTGTAGCAATGATCAGAAAGGGATCGGGAAGCGGATGGTTTTGACCGGCATATGTCACCAGCTTTTCTTGCATTGCTTCGAGAAGTGCAGCCTGTGTTTTCGGAGGAGTTCGGTTGATTTCATCAGCTAATACCAAATTCGCGAAGATGGGTCCCTTGTTGAATTGAAAGAATTTCTTTCCTGTCTTATGATCTTCTTCCAAAATTTCAGTACCCAAAATATCCCCTGGCATTAAGTCGGGTGTAAATTGAATTCTTTTATAACTCAAGTCCATTACTTCGGAAATGGACTTTACCATCAAGGTTTTAGCCAAACCAGGCACACCTTCAAGCAGGCAATGTCCTCCTGCCAATAGTGTGATGATCACCTCTTCAATCACCTCTTCCTGACCTACGATTGTCTTGGCGATTTCTCGTTTAAGGTTTGGAATTTTTTCTACGAGAAGTTTATAATCTGCTAATTCTACTGCTTCCAAAATCAATAAGTTAGAGCGTAAACCACGATGTTCACACCAAATTTGGTATTGTCTTCACGAAGAAAACGTTTGTTTCTAAAATCATAATCCCATTCGCAACCATAATCCTTATTGCTATAAAGCACCCCTATTCGACCATTAATCACGATTGCCTTCAGGTAATCGTGAATTAGATCATCTCCCCAGCCATTAAGCTCGAAGGAAGTAGTCGGCGGTCCTTGATCAAACTCGAAGAAAGCTTTATAAATAGGATGGTCATTCGAAATTTTCTGAAGCGCATCTGGTCCAAAAGTTCGAGACATTTCGGCTTCAAAGCTTTTAGCAAAAAGGCCATCGATGTCATGATTACAATCATCGACGAAAACGAAGCCACCATTTTGGACATAGGTCTTAAAATTTTTCCGCTCTTCAGCAGAAAACTCCACGAGTTTATGACCACTCAGATAACAAAATGGACTCTTAAAAACCTCTGAGCTATTGAGTTCTACCACTTTTTCCGTCTGATCCACAGGAATGGTGGTGTACTCCACCAGCGAATTCAGGAGATTAGAAGGCATGCGTTGGTCCGTATCCCAATTTCCAGAATTGTATTTTAATCTGGTGAAGAAAAAGGTACTCATGCTAAAGCGTATTATTCTGAATTCAGCCTCAGTAGAAAGTTAAAGTGATCAGTATGCATGGAAAAACCACCCAAAACTGATCACTCAAAACTATTTAAACTGCGTCTGAAAGACTTGTAAAGGTAAAGTCACGGATCTTCATGGAAGGAATCATATCTCCGGCAACTCGCTGCTGACGACCGAGTGCTTCAATATTATTGAGCATGATGATCGGACTTTCATTAAATCGGAAGTTCTTCACTGGGAATTTGATCTGGCCATTTTCTATATAGAAAGTACCATCTCTAGTTAGTCCGGTAAAGAGCAAGGTCTGTGGGTCTACTCCTCGAATGTACCAGAACCTTGTCACCAAAACCCCGCGTTCTGTGCTTTTGACCAAGTCCGCAAGGGACTGATCTCCTCCATCCATAATCACACCACTTGGTCTACCAACAGGCTGAACTCCCTGCTTTTCTGCCCAGTACCGGGAATAGAACATATTTTTAACTACCCCATTCTCAATCCAACTTACTGGCTTCTGAGGAAAACCCTCGTTGTCCCAGGGTGCACCTGGAATTTCGGGGTGAGCTGGGTCAGAGTAAAGGTTCACGCGCTCATCAAAGAATTTTTCACCCACTCGAGTGCCTCCACCTTTCTTGCTTAAGAAACTTCGGCCTTCGTCTGCACTTCTTGCATCTAAATTTCCTACCAACCGACCCAACAGATTACTCGCAGCCGTAGGCTCCAAAATCACGGTATATTTTCCTGGCTCGATGGCTTGAGCATTTACTGAAGCCTGGGCTTTTTGCATAGCAATGCCAGTCACTTCTTTTGAATTCAACAAGTTCACATCATTGAAATCCCGGATTGCATATCCTGAACCTGTCCCGTCCTGAGTACGAACAGTGACAGAAAAGTCAACGGAGGTACTTTTGTTGTAACCAAACATGCCCTTACTATTCCCCATCGCGGTGAAACCAGAGAAATCTTCCAAATAACCCGCAGCACTTAGGTTAGCCTCACCACTTGGATTTAGACTATCCGCCGCAATCTGAGCGCGCTGCTCAGGGGTAATTGCATCCGTGGATGCTACAAAGGTCTTTGATTCTGGATAATCCTGAGGACCAAGCATAGGCATGTACTCTGGATTTTCTGGAGCTAGCCTTGCGATTTCTTCCGCTCGAGCCACAGCTTTTCGAAGGGATTCATCATCAAGTTCATTTATACTTGAAGAACCAGACTTCTTACCATAGACTGAGGTGATATTTAATCCTATTTCATTTGTCTCTCCACTTGTGCTGACATTATTTCGAGCATAGCGAATATTACCGGTTTTTCCTCCAAAGATCACAACTTCAGTTTCGTCGGCCTTGGCATAGGATAGCACCTTATCAATGATTTTTTTAGCTTCTTCTTTTGTTAAAATTGCCATAATTCTCTTGTTAAGGTTAAATATTACGTCCAGTGTTAATCACATTGACCCCATCAAATCGCGTGGTCGAACTTCCATGCGAAACGGCCGAAATCTGTGAAGGCTGGCCTTTGCCGTCAAAGAATGATCCGAAGAATTTGTAATCATCCTTATCACAAATCTGAGAACAGGAATTCCAAAACTCTTGGGTATTGGATTGATACGCTACATCCTCTAGCATTCCTACGATTTCCCCATTTTTGATTTCGTAGAACAGCTGTCCTCCAAACTGGAAATTATACCGCTGTTGGTCAATGGAATACGAGCCTCTTCCGAGGATATAAATTCCTTTTTCCACGTCTTTAACCATTTCAGCTACGCTGAGCTTTTCAGTTCCCGGCTTAAGAGAAACGTTTGGCATACGCTGAAACTGAACAGAAGACCAATTATCCGCAAAGCAACATCCATGTGATTCTGGCTCATTGATAATTTTAGCCTGATCTCGAATAGCCTGGTAGTTCACCAAGACACCATTTTTGATTAAATCCCACTCTTTACATTTCACACCTTCATCGTCATAGCCAGTATTTCCCAAGGAAAGAGGCTGGGTTTTATCTGCCACGATATTGACCTTATCGGACCCGTATTTGAAATCTCCAGACTTCCATTTGTCCAAGGTGGCAAAGCTAGTTCCAGCATAATTGGCTTCGTAGCCGAGTACACGATCTAGTTCCAAAGGGTGACCTACAGATTCATGAATAGTCAGCCCCAGGTGATCAGGATCCAGCACAAGATCATACTTACCTGGTTCTACAGATTTAGCGGTAAGCTTTTCTTTAGCATGCTTTGCCGCATTCACGGCATCCTCAATCATATCATAAGAGTTCTTGAAACTATTGAAGCCTGCTGGATTCATGCGCTTGTCCTCCTCGCGTCCATCCAAATACTCAAAGCCCATACCCATAGGTGCGCTGAGTGCCTGACGAGAGCGGAAGCCTCCTGAAGATTTATCCACCGCTGTAACGGTGAATGTAGGCCAAATACGATGTATGTCTTGGTCTATGTAAGAACCATCGGTGGATGCAAAATACTTTTGCTCATTGATCATAAACAGTGCAGAATTCACGAAGGCAGCACCATTATCCAGGGCAGAATTATTTACACCCAGAAGCAAGTCAATTTTATCTTTTACTGGAACTTCCAATGCATTCTTTTCGATTGGCGTCTTCCATGATACTTCACCATGACCTTGCACAGGAGCAAGTTCTACAGGTTCCTTTTGCAGTTTCGAATTAGCTTTGGCAATGGCTACAGCTGTCTCAGCACATTTTTTGATGCCATCTGGTGTCACATCAGACGTTGAAGAAAAACCCCAGGTGCCATTGGCAATCACTCGGATACCTACACCAAAAGATTCCGCATTAGTAATGTTTTGTACATTTTTTTCTCTGGTAAACAGGAACTGCTGGAGGTATCGCCCGATTCTTACATCAGTGTAAGATGCGCCTTGTGCCTTGGCAGCATTAAGAGCCGTATCAGCAAGAAGCTTTTTGGCGGCCACATCGATTCCCGGCGCCAGTAGTGCCTCCGCGGTAACGGGGTTTCCCATTGCCATCAAACCGGAAGTAGCCAAAGCTCCCAAGCCCAGGCCTGAAAGATGGATAAAATCTCTTCTTTTCATTCAATTAAGTTTTGGTTTTCGCAAACCCAAGCAGAGGTTCAAATAGATTTAAAATACAATTGAGACTCTGATGGATTAAAATTTAAGGTTGCTTGATTATTTTGGGTTTAAGCGTGATATGAAAAGTAAGACTCTCTTCTCTAAAGCACAAAAGAAAATACAAGAACGGAGTCCCGTTGAAGCAATTCGATTTTAACCCTAATTCAAAAAAAGCCCCTCTTCGCTTTCAAAGAAATTTAAAGACATGAGGAATTGAAGATTGAAATCCAGTTTCTTCAAAATCAGTAGACCTAGGTATTTATTTTTTGTCTTTTTGAATGTAGCTTATAAGAAAAAAGATGAACCCAAATACAACTCAGGCATACAATAAGCTAAAAGGCCTGCTCCATGGAGTCTTTTTGGATAGAAAAGTAAGCCGACACGAAATCATGGAGCTAAAGGACTGGCTTCTAAACCATGAGGATCTAGCTACTGAAGATCCCTTCAAAGCCTTTTTTCTTGAGATCAAAGCTATTATCGACCCAGGAGTAGTAACAGCAGAAGAAATCCTCGATATGAATGTTATTCTTTCAAATTACAGGAAGCACTTTATCCCAAAGGATCAGGCTGCGGCTGATATCAATTTTCTGAAAGGAATCTGCTACGGTATTCTGGCTGATGGAGAAGTGAATAAGCACGAAGTCTACATGCTCAAAACCTGGCTCAAGGACAATGAACATTTATGCACTGATCCACCTTACAGTGATTTCTTTGACATCATTACCAAAGTTCTCGAAGACAATGTTGTGGACTATGAGGAACAGAAGATGCTTAAAAAGCTTTTTTCCGATTTTCTCAAGGAATAAAAAAGGGTCAGCTTTCGCTGACCCTTCTCTTTCATCTACTTTTTCTTAGAATCTAAAAGCAACCTCTCCTCCAAAAGTTGAAGGATTACCAAGGTGAGATGCTCCGAAGTTATAAGCATAATCTATATACACCGTATCAGTTATGTTTCTAGCCCAGAAGAACACTTCCCATGAACGATTTGTCACGCCAACTTTCGCATTCAATAGTCCAAATGCCTCTTGAGAGATGGTGTTTTCAAGGTTGAAGAACTGCTCTCCGAATGCCTGCCATTCACCTCTCACAAACCACTTCGCTGAAGGCGAATTGAAAAACTTAGGAGTCCATTCTAATCCTGCAAATGAAGTATAGGAAGGTGTGAAAATCTGCTTATTCCCTGAATAATCAACTTCTCCCTCATCTCCTGGAAGCATCAGTTCATCATAGCTAGCGTCTGTAAATCCAAAATTCCAGTCAAACACCAAATTATTTAATAATAACGCTGTGAACTCAGATTCAAATCCAACACTTGTTACATCTCCTGCATTGCTCGTGATCACGATAGCATCAGGAAGTATCAAAGCTGGAACCTGTACATCTGAAATTCCTGAAAGGAAAACAGAAACATTCCATAGGATTCTTCTCTGCGCAAAGAAGTTCTTCACCCCTATTTCAAAGTTATCTGAAAACTCGGGGTCGTAAACGAACAATGGAGGCTGTGAAGGGTCAGACCCTATCTGAGTAAGACCACCTGGTCTATATCCTCTGCTGTAACTGAAGAACCAATTATTATTCTCACTAGAAGCATAGCCGAGAGATAGTTTTGGAGTCACCGCAGTGAAGTCCACCGTTCCGGTAGTATCTGGTTGAGTAACTATAGGATCTCCCATTCCAAAATCTAATTCCTGGCCAACGGTCAATTCCTTTTCTTCATAATCTACACGAAGCCCACCGGTTACTGTAAGTTTCTCAGAAATAGCATATGCCGCCTGTCCAAATACCGCTAGGCCAGTTGAGCTTTGAATGTTCGTATTGATATTAGTAAAGTTGGTGATTGGAGAACCAATAAGACCAGCATCATCTCCGAAGTAAATTCCCTGTCTCGTAGGTGCATCAGAGGTGAATCCAAATAGGCCAACTTGCCAATTCCAGGCTTCAGAGTTACCCGCAAGTCTGAATTCCTGCGTCCAGATTTTATTGGTGTTCCATTCGTTACCGTAGTTGTTTACGATGGATACTGCATCGATCGGGCTAAAGTCGCCATCAATTGGCTCTCTGTAATATCGCCAGTTGGTTTGATAAGCTGTTGTAGAAGAAAACTCCATATCCTCCCACTGCTTCTTAATCACCATTGAACTATTGGTAGTGTTATCTACCATTTCAGTAGTGGCATTCTGATTTACCTCGAATGGGTTTTCAACTGCAGAAACTGGATCTGGTGCCAAAGCAAAAGGTCCATTATTTCTGTTAGCAGTTGACTTAAAGTTCAAACCTAGCTGCCAACCTCTATTGAATTTGAAAAGAAGATCAGCATTGAAATTGGTAATTCTTTGCTCGTCAAAATTTGAATCGGTAAAGAGGTTGGTATAATATCCATCTAGTCTTTCCGTCACAGCAGAAACTCCGAAGTAAATTTTATCTG
>CAZLUY010000714.1:0-2002 GCA_964562785.1 uncultured Limnohabitans sp.
AGGATGGAGCCGAAATATTAATAGAAGACAACGGAATAGCAAGAGAGAATAAATATACAGAAGAGGTTTTCGATTTGTTTACCAGAGCTACCGATCAAAATGTGGGTACCGGCCTAGGACTTTATATGGTGAAAGAGGCGGTTGAGCAACTCGGTGGAAAAATAGACATCGATTCTAACCCGGGTGATTGGACTAAAGTAAAAGTCAAATTGCCTTCTATGGAGCAGGTAGATTCCTAATCGATTCTTAACTTTGACCTCCAAATTTTTCAAATAAATGGCTGATTATGATTAACCCTTGGCATGACGTAAACATTGGAAAGAACGCTCCGGAGATAGTTGCTGGAATTATTGAGATACCGAAAGGCAGTAAAGGAAAGTATGAGCTTCATAAGAAAACAGGGATGCTAATGCTTGACCGCGTCCTCTTTTCTGCAGTTCATTATCCTGCGAATTATGGATTCATTCCGCAGACCTACTGTGAAGATCATGATCCTTTGGATATCCTGATTCTATCCCAAATTGATATCCCATCCATGACCCTTGTGGACGCCAGGGTTATAGGAGTGATGAGAATGGTAGACGGGGGAGAAGCAGATGATAAAATCATCGCGGTTGCCGCAGGTGATCAATCAGTAAATCATATTGAAGATATTGATGACCTTCCTCCTCATCTGATGAAGGAGATTCATAGATTTTTCGAAGATTACAAGAAGCTTGAGAATAAAGAAGTTAAGGTGGAGGATTTCCTTGGTAAGGAAGATGCCATGAGAATCGTACAAGAAAGTATTGATCTATACGATAAGCATTTCAGAAACCAGAGATAAATGTAAGACCTGAGAAATCAGGTCTTTTTCTTTTTCACTTTTTTCTTTCCCGCCTTCTTTTTGAGGTAGTCAACCAGGCCTTGATAGGCCTCATGTTCATGGTTAGAAACCGATATCGACTGTTGATCCTTGAAAGCTACGGTTACCTGCTTGAATTCTTTTTTGTTGGCTAAAATCACTTCCTCATCCCAAACCATAATGTCATTGATTGGATAGGCTTTGGAATAACCTCGCAAGGGTAATTTCACAATAATTCTATCCCTCCCGGCAGTAATAAATCGGTAACCAGCCAACATTTTTACCAAAAGCATCAAAAGAACAAGGGTGATTATCGTGCATGACACCAGATAGAACCAAAGTTCAAAACTACCCTTGTAAGCAAAATCTCTGAGTATCAAGACTAGTCCTGAAATCAAAATCAAAACCACCATTCCCAAGGAGAAGTATGTGGAAAGCTTCGGCTTAATTACCACCATAAGTCAATTCGATTTCCTTTAGTTTCTTCATTGCAAAAGTCTCTAAATCTTTGAAAAATGCGAAGAAAATAACCTCAAATTCAGCCTCAAATTCCAAAAGGGCTTCATGAGCATATTCCATCTTGCTATCAAACCTTGTGCGCCTGGATAGACCAGTTAAAGCACCCTGGATTCCTTCCACTTCCCTATAACTGAGTAACCAATTTTGGGTACTCATATAGGAGAACATCCGGTTGAATTTCTCCGGAAGAATTTCACGGAATTTGAAAACTCGGGAATAGGATAGTTGAATAAAATCTTCAAGGCTTTGATCTGAGAATTGATTCCAGTGTTTTGCCAGGAAATAGTCGAAAAAGATGTCTGTGATCACTGAGGAATATCTTCCAAACCTTGGCTTCAAATAGCTTTGACCGGCCTTCACCAAAGGATGTGAATCGGTATAGGCATCAATTCGACGGTGTAGAAAAATACCGCATTGGATTCCTTCAGGATAGCTGGAAAGCATGTTCCCTTTCACAAAATCCCCAATGAAATTCCCAACAAGGATTTGTTCTTGATTAAAAGAAAGGTAAGAATGAGCGAGATAATTCATTTATTCACTTTAGAAAGAAACCCTGGAAGCCTTGAGCTAGTTTCAGCCACAAGGTAATTATTGATGGATAAAGTAGACGAAGAATTAAAGAAAGGTCTTGAGCTTTTG
>CAZLUY010000715.1:0-5660 GCA_964562785.1 uncultured Limnohabitans sp.
CATTCATTTTCATTGCATCAAATGTGATGAGACTTATTGCCTAACACAATCCAAAATACCCCAAACTCAAATCCCTTCAGGTTTTAAGGCAGCTAGTGCCAGTATGGTGTATAAAGGCACTTGCGCAAACTGCTCCTAAACTTTGCAAACAGGTTGCACTGCTTCCTTCATATCATTGTATTGTGAAGGTTACATCATTCATATTATCACTTCTAATTCTGTCAATGGCGTTATTGCCATGTGCAGACGAGCCAAGCACGAATGAGGCTGTTTCTATAGAATCACACGACATTCATCAAGATACCGATCAACATGATCTATGTTCTCCATTTTGTACGTGTCATTGCTGCCATTCGCACGTTACGCAGCACTGCACATTTTGTCTGAAAACATTCGTTTCTTTCTGTAGTCATCCATCGGATCAGTCATTTCCAATTTTATCCAGAATCTCTTTTTCTATCTGGGACCCCCCACCCTTTAATGAATCAAACCTAGTAGCCTAATCCTATCAAGTTTATTCATTAATAAAGACTAAGAATTCATATAAATGAAATGAACATTAATAATTCAGACGCTAGATTTTCACTAAAATAGGATGAATTTTTAATGTGAATTCCATGTGACTTTTTAGAAAAAGACAATACACATGAAATACATACTTCTATGGCTGATGATCCTGACAGGAACATTAGCACAAGCCCAAAATACGTTTAAAGCCCGTATCGTAGATGCGGAAGAAAACGAACCACTATTAGGAGCAACAGTAAAAATAAGCTCCACAAAAGGAGCTGTTGCAGACCTCAGTGGTTATGTTGAGATACCCAATATTGATACTGATACCATTCAGGTTTCTGTTTCTTTTGTGGGTTATCGCCCATTCACACAAACATATATTTTCCCTTTGACCGATGTTCAAATCATTGAATTAGTTGAAGGTGAAGAACTCGAAGAAGTCATTGTGACATCTACTCGCAGCAGCAGAACCATTGACGACATCCCAACAAGAATAGAAGCCATAAGCTCAGAGGAATTGGAAGAAAAAGCCATCATGAAATCCTCCAATATTGCTATGGTGTTGCGTGAAAGCACTGGCATCCAGATGCAGCAGACATCCGCCAGTTCAGCCAATCAAAGTATCAGAATACAAGGTTTGGACGGTCGGTATACCCAAATTCTGAAAGACGGATTTCCCCTATTCGGTGGATTTTCTAGTGGGCTAAGTATCATGCAAATACCTCCATTGGACTTACGTCAAGTGGAAGTCATTAAGGGAAGTAACTCTACTCTTTTTGGAGGGGGTGCGATTGCTGGTTTGATCAACCTCGTTACATACACACCTCAAGAAGAAAGGAAACTCAGGCTTATGGTAGATCAGACGCAAGCCTTGGGGACAACCCTTAATGGGTTCTATGCTGAGCGATTCAATAAATTTGGACTCACATTCTATGCTTCGGCTAATCGACAAGAAGCATACGACCCCAATAATGATGACTTTAGCGACATTCCAAGAATCAGGAGTCTAACCCTCAATCCCTCATTCTTCTATTACCCAAATGAAAAATCAAGCTTACGCTTGACATTGAATGGTACAGTAGAGAATCGTTTAGGTGGTGATATGGAAGTGATAAATAATGATGAAAATGGCATCCATCAATTCACTGAGGAAAATGAATCGGATCGACTTTCCTATCAACTAACCTATCAAAATCAGATAGATGAGAACAGGTCGCTTAGTATCAAAAACAGTCTTACTTACTTCGAGCGTGAGATTACAGAACCTGATTTCATCTTCATGGGTAAGCAATGGTCTTCTTTTAGTGAGGTCGCCTATAACTTTGGCACCTCTCGATCCTGCTGGATTTCAGGAGTGAACCTGTACACAGATAAGTTTGATGAGAACCCGTTTGATTCGCTAGAACGTGACTATAGCTACACGACTTTTGGAGCCTTCACCCAAAATACATTTGATCTTTCTGAGAAGTATGCAGTAGAAACAGGGCTGAGATTTGACTATGATCTGGACTATGGTTTTTTTGCCTTACCAAGACTTTCAATTCTGAGGAAAATAAATGATTCTTGGTCAACCCGTATCGGTGGTGGATTGGGTTACAAGCTCCCAACTATATTCACGGAAGATGCCGAAAACCTGACCTATCAAGGTATTTTACCTATCAGCACCAGTACAGAAGCTGAGCGGTCTATTGGTGGTAATCTTGACATCAACTACCAGACATTACTTGGTGATGAGTGGACATTATCCGTCAATCAACTCTTTTTCTACACACGACTCAATGATGCGTTAGTATTCAGAGAGAACAATGCCGGACAATTCTTTTATGAAAATGCAGATGGGCCAGTAACGAGTCAGGGAATAGAGACCAACATCAAACTTGGCTATCGTGATTTTAAGCTATTTGCCAATTACGCTTTAATCAATACCCGATTAAAGTACGATAATCTGAACGAGCAAAAGCCGCTCACGCCTAAGCACAATATCGGTTCAGTGCTGATGTATGAAGTGGAAGATAAATGGCGAATTGGATATGAAGCCTACTACACAGGGACACAGTTCAGAAGTGATCGAACACAAACCGATGACTATTGGATGATGGGTTTTATGGTCATGCGTAAGATCAACAAACTAAGCCTATATATCAATTTCGAGAACTTCACCGATACCCGACAACATAGGTTAGAGAACTTCCAGGTTGACACACATTTCAAACCTGACTTTCCGGAGATCTGGGCACCAACTGATGGAAGGATCATCAATGCAGGATTCATTTTTGAACTTTAAAAAGGTAAGCATGAAGCTATATACGAGAATGCCCAAAAATCTAGCCCCCTACTTCGATCAAGAGTTGATGGAATACAAAAGGTATTTCGATGCAGGGCAACTTCAATCGGCATGGAATCATTTAGAGCGTGCACATATAATCGGTCAGGCATTCCCATACCATCACAGTTATGTACACTGGAAAATGCTCTTATTCGGAATCCACATCAAAGACACCAAAGAAGTGATTGGTCAAATTCCCAGACTCTTGATTGGTGGAGTTAAATCGTTTGTTGGAAAAATACCTGTTGGTAATACGGGTGGAGCAAATACCCCCCCCTTAAAACCACTTCCAATTTCTGAAGAATTGCTATCAATTTTCAAAAAAGCAGGATTAGAAAACTATGGGACATAATCACGATCATTCACATCACCACTCAGAGGGCAATGTAAAAGTTGCCTTCTTTCTCAATCTTAGCTTTACCATTATTGAGATCATTGGAGGACTTTACACCAATAGTTTAGCGATCCTTTCAGATGCGTTGCACGATTTAGGAGATAGCTTTAGTCTAGGGCTTTCGTGGTATTTCCAGAAGCTATCCAAGAAGGGCAGAACCAAAACATTTTCGTACGGTTACAAACGATTCTCATTGCTTGGTGCGATAATCAATTCGATTGTGTTAGTGGCTGGATCAATCTTTATTTTGACAAAGGCGATTCCTGAGCTATTCAATCCTGGAGAAACCAATGTTCAAGGAATGCTATATCTCGCTATTTTGGGAATTTTGGTAAATGGTGCCGCAGTTTTCAAACTCCGTAAAGGGGAATCTCTAAATGAAAAGGTAGTATCACTTCATCTGTTGGAAGATGTTTTAGGATGGGTGGCTGTATTGATTGGAAGTATCATTATGATGTACACAGATGCTCCATTCATTGACCCATTACTTTCCGTACTTATCTCACTTTTTGTATTATACAATGTTTACAAAAATCTCAAAAAGAGCCTGTTAGTAATTCTTCAGGGCATTCCCGAGGAAATTTCCATTGACGACATTCGGCAAAAGCTCAAGAACATATCAAAAGTTACTGACATCCATGACTGCCACGCATGGTCAATGGACGGTCAGTACAACATTCTTACTCTTCATCTTCGATTGGATAAAGACTACAAACTTTCAGAACAAGCTAAGCTCAAAGAGCGAGTAAGAACACAGTTAAAAGATGAATCGATCAATCACATTACCATTGAGTTTGAAGGACAAAATGAAAATTGTGAGTTAGAGGATTGTTGATCAAATCATTTGATAAGTGATGAAAAAATATCAGATTAAAACAAAATGAAGCTAAACACCCTCTACATAAAAAACATGGTTTGTCCTCGCTGTATTGACACAGTGAAGGACATTTTGGATAACCTGAATATAGAAACCTCCTCCATTGAACTCGGAGAAGTTCATACACCAAACAACATCACGAGTGATCAGAAATCACAGCTGGAGGAACTACTGGCAGCACGAGGCTTTGAGTTGCTTCAAGATCAAAAGTCGAAACTGATCGGACAGATCAAAGCGATCATTGTAGATCAAATTCATCACAACAAAGAAGCCTTAAATATCAATTTCTCTACCCTAATAGCTGATAAACTGCACCAGGAGTATTCTTCTCTCAGCAGGCTTTTCTCTTCTGTCGAGGGAGTCACTATTGAGCGGTTTATCCTTAAACAAAAAGTAGAGCGAGTGAAAGAGCTCATCTTTTACAATGAGCTAACGCTCTCAGAGATTGCTCATCAAATGGACTACAGCAGTGTAGCCCATCTATCCGCCCAATTCAAAAAAGAGACGGGCATGACCCCCACAGCTTTTAAGAAAATGAGAAATCCGGGACGGCAATCACTGGATCAGCTGTGATCAAAATCTCATAAGCCTTTTTCAAAATTGTGTAACAGCCACAAGCAGCTTACCGATCATCTTTGTATCGTGACAATTAATACGATAACAAGATGACCAAAGAATATACAATTACCGGAATGACTTGCACTGGCTGTTTGGCCAAAGTGAAGAGAACGATCAATGGAATCGAAGAGATACAAGAAGCCGCTATTCAACTGGAATACCCACAGGCAAAGATTATCTCCGATGAATCTTTAGACCTTGGAGAAATTAATCTGGCATTAAAAAAGGTAGGGAACTATGCCATTTCTGAAGAATATCAAGAGACCGTACAAGCTCCGCTCCCTAAGATCAAAAAACAAGAACCACTCGCTGAGAAGTCCATTACCACCTACAAACCACTGATCCTTATTGTAGGGTTCATTGCTGTGGTAACAGCTTTGAGCCAATACCCATTCAATGAATTTTCGGGGATGTTGTGGATGCGCCACTTTATGGCAGGGTTCTTCATTGTCTTTGCTTTTTTCAAGCTGCTAAACTTACAGGGCTTTGCCAATTCATACAGTATGTATGATATTGTAGCTGCTAAATGGAAGACTTGGGGTTACATATACCCTTTTGTTGAGTTGGCTCTCGGACTTCTTTACCTAACTAATATTGCCCCATTAGTTACCAATTTGAGTACCTTCTTAATCTTAGGTATAAGTAGTATAGGGGTAATAAAAAGTAATTTGGATAAGAGAAAGATTAAATGCGCTTGTTTAGGGGATGTTTTCAACTTACCAATGAGCACAGTTACAATTGTTGAAGACCTTTCAATGATAGGCATGTCATTGATTATGCTTCTTCAAAACCGAATCTTGTAAACAAAAGTCAAAATTCTATAAAACATCCTTCTTTTAATTTCCTATTTTTGCTTTAGGTGAAAAGAATAATCTCCATATCGCTTGCTTTGCTCATGTTGGTTTCCAACGTGGGTTTCTCTATGAACACCC
>CAZLUY010000716.1:0-5098 GCA_964562785.1 uncultured Limnohabitans sp.
TTTTACTATGAAACTAAGACCAAGAAGACCGGAGAGAATTTAGAGATTCTTCAAAGCCAGGCTGACAGCGTGAGAATGATTTTGGATCAAAGCATTGGGGAGTATGCTTCAGCTTCGGATCGCGTACCTAATGCTAACCCATTACTTTCCCGAGGGACTATTGAGAGCAAGCAGAAGCAGATTGATGTCCAGGCTACAGGTGCCATTTATGGGGAAATTGTGAAAAACCTTGAGATTGCGAAGGTTAACCATAGGAATAACTCTCCTTTGATTCAAGTGATTGATTCCCCAAGATTACCGCTTCCACGTTCTGAAGTCAGATTGCTTAAGGGAATGGTATTAGGATCGATAATAACTGGCTTGGCAGTAATGGTTTTTCTTTACTTCAGAAGACTTTTTAACAAGCATGTAAGCGAAGCTTGATAGATAAGGGGCCATGTTTGAAAAGATATCTTTTCTTTCTTTCAGCAATCTGCTCAAAAACAGGTCGATTCAGAATTTCCTCTTTCTGTCCATAATTCAATCTTCCAATATCCTGATTTCAATAATATCTATGCCCCTGCTGATAACCAGCATTGGCTTGGATCAATTTGGATTGGTGAACCTGGCTCTTTCAGTAATAATTCTTTTAAATATTGTTGTTGGTTTTGGGTATAATCTGAGCGCTCCAAAAGAGGTGGCTGTCAATCAAAAGAACAAGGAGGTGCTCTCTCATCTGGTTTCGAATGTGTTTTCCGCTAAGGCGCTATTGGCGGCCCTGTGCTCATTGGGAGTGATCATAGCAGTCTACGGTCTCAACCTCTTTACAGAGTACCAGACGATTCTTGTATTCTCGGTTTTATTACTGTTTTCTGAAGCGACCCTTCCTCTTTGGTTTTTTCAGGGCATGGAAAAGATGAAGCTTATAAGCATAGCAAATGTGTTTAGTAAGCTTCTTTTTTTATTAGGCATAGTCTTGTTTATCCATAGTCCAGAGCAAAGCAAGTGGGTGAACTTTATGCTAGGTGCATTCGGAATTAGCATCAATCTCTTCTTGCTTAGCTATATCCATCAATACATGGAGATTCGGGTTTTTAGACCTGAATTTTCGAACATATTCAAAAGCCTTAAAAGCAACGTCCTGTTCTTTTTTAGTAATCTGGCTAGCCATATTTCGATAAATGGAGGATTGATCATCCTGAGTTTCTTTTCGGTTCCAGAAACTCTTGGGATGTATAGTCTGGCGGAAAGAGTTGTTATGGTTTTGAGGCTTTTTCCAGCATTAATCATCCAAGCTGTATTCCCTAATTCTGCCAAACTATTTCAAGAGGATCAACCCGCTTTTTTCCGGTTTCTGAAGAAGGTGTACATAAGGGTTCTTATTACTGGAGCATTTATCGCTGCTGGAACACACTTTATGGCTGATTGGATTATTGAAATTCTGGCTAAAGATGCGGTAGAAGACTCCATCATTTATTTAAAGATTTTGGCGGCTGTGCCCTTCATGGCTTGTCTAAATGTTGGCAATGTTCTTTTACTGCTTGTGGCCGATCTTAGACAACTTTTGTTCAAGGCCTCATGGCTGATGTGCCTTTATATGATAGTGACTGCCTCAGTGCTTACTTCTATCTTAGGAGGGATTGGACTTTGCATAGCAATTATTTCTACAGAGCTGGCGGTTTTCATCATTTGCCTCGTCATTCTCTATCGTCGTAATCCATCTTTGATCCGTGGTCTCTACTTCTAATTCTAGTGTTGCGATCATTCTTGTCAACTGGAATGGTTTTGAGGATAGCAAGAAATGTCTTGTGTCCTTGAAGGAACTCAATTATGAGTCATTCAAGGTATTCTTGGTTGATAATGGCTCTGAAAATGATGAGGGGAAGAAATTGAAGTCCCTGTTTCCGGAGATTGAACTAATTCAGAGCGAGAAAAACCTGGGATTCACAGGAGGGAATAATTTGGGTATCAAAAAAGCAGTAGATATGGGATTTAGCCATGTTTTATTGCTAAACAATGATACTGAGGTAGATTCTGGTTTCCTGCTGGAAATGATGTCTACCTACGGCAGTGACCCCAGCGTAGGAATGGTCCAGCCTATGATAGTCTTTATGAAAGATCCTTCCACGATTTGGTCAGCAGGCGGGGAATGGAAACCATCATTTTCGAGGGCAATTACTTTAGGGGATAGAAAGAAGATTAATTCCTATTCCATTGATCAAACTGATCTAGGCTGGGCTACTGGTTGTGCTATTTTGATCTCATCCGAGGTGATAACTAAAATCGGATTATTGGATGATCAATTCTTTATGTATTTCGAAGATGTAGATTGGTCAATACGGGTGAGAAATGAAGGTTATAGGATTCTTTTGAGCCCAAAAGCTTTGGTATTTCATGAAGCTGGAGCAAGCTCAAAAAAGCAAGGAAAAGAAGGGGCCTTATCACCAAAAGTATTCTATTATCATTGTAGAAATCAATTCTACATTATTCGCAGATATTCTCAGGGGTTTTCCAGAGTATTATCCCTAGCCTATCATAGCCTCAGGTTTATTTCGTGGATCGCTTATTTTTGTTTGAGGGGGAGATTTCAAAAATGTAAATCCACCTATCAAGGTATTAATGATGGGCTTTTTGGCCCGTTGAAAAGTCCTGACCCATGGCACTAGTTTTTATGATCATCTTTGCTGCAGCAATTGGAATTGGATTCCTATGGTCTGCACAGGAAATGGTTTTCAAGGGTAAGTGGACCTATTTCATTTTCTTTTTGGCGGCTTATCTCCCGTTTTACATAACCAGCCTCAGTGTAATCCATCTTGCCAGTAGATCTCCTGACCTCGTTAGTATTTTTCAGGTAATCAAAGAGGGGACTCTTTTGATAGCCTTACTGAGCTTTCTGTTCTACCAGAAGAACCTGAAAGACTATCCTTTGCGCTTTCAGCCAACCGATTGGATGATTCTGGCATTCTTGAGTCTAACTTTTTTATACCTCCTTCTCCCTTTGGGTGGTGCAAGCTTTGTAAACAAGGCACTTTACTTTAAGGCTATTTTGATGCCGATGGTGGTTTATTTTTTAGGTAGAAACACACGGTTCAACAGTTCAGAGCTTAGAAGAATTTTCGTCATAATATTTGTCATAGCCATTGGGGCATTTGTCATGAACTTGCTTGAGAGTTTTGTTTTAAACTCACATTTGCAGCAATTCACTGGCTACGCATTGTATAATCTTGTCATTAATGACATTGAGCCCTCTGGAAACTTTGGTTTGACCTGGACTTTTGAGACGCAGACAATGGGGATGAGATTGGCTAGTTTCTTTTCTGATCCTTTAGAAATGGCAAGCTCTGTATTAATGGGTTTTGCCTCAGGTCTAATTTGGTACCTTACCACTAAAAAATCCTACCATTGGTTTTATCTGCTGATCATGGTTTGTTCCATGGGGAGTTTGATCTTCTCAGCTTCCCGTGCAGCTTTCGGTGCATTTTTTATCATGGTATTTTTCCTAGCCTTGGTATTTCGATTGTATAAGCTGATTGGTGCAGGCTTTCTGATATTGTTTTCTTTTGTGATTTATGTGTTGTTTTTCGCTTCAACCGAATTTTTCTATTTCGTGGTTGATACTATTACCTTCCAAAACACGTCAAGTATAGGTCATGTCATCGAATGGGTTTTGGCCTTAGATTCCATGTTTGCAAATCCTTTGGGCATTGGATTGGCGACTAGTGGCAATGCTGGCTCTGTGAATACAGATCTGAGGGTCGGCGGCGAAAATCAGTTCTTGATTTATGGCGTACAGCTGGGATGGCTTGGGATGTTACTTTATATCTTTATCTTGTTTTCAGGTATTGTCCTGAGTCTGAGAGTTTTTTATAGGACAGAGGATGTGATGGAAGCCAGATTAGCCTTTGTTGCAGCAGCAGTTAAGGTTGGACTCCTTCTTCCTCTTTTCACCGCTAATGCTGAATTATATACTTATGTTTCTTGGCTAACGT
The DNA here is from genome assembly GCA_964562785.1 of uncultured Limnohabitans sp. Taxonomy (GTDB): domain Bacteria; phylum Bacteroidota; class Bacteroidia; order Cytophagales; family Cyclobacteriaceae; genus Algoriphagus. The sequence continues at coordinate 3,969 of CAZLUY010000716.1, forward strand.
GGTGGATGATGGGATATTCTGTAAATGCATACAGCCGACTTTTAATTCATGAAAGAAAACTGAAACTTGCATGAAAGTACTTTTAGATCTTCAGTATTTGAATGTGGCCACCACAGGTATTAAAACCTACATGATGGAGCTTTCAAAGGCTGCAAGGGATTACCCCAATGCTGAAATTGAGTGGGTCTTTACTCATGATCCTGAGGAACAAGCTAAGGACTCCACTTATCGTTTTCCCAAAAGTAAAATTCAGCGACTCAATTATCATCTGGATTATTTCCGTTGGAAAGAATTTCAGCTTCCAGATATGGTGAAGAAGGTAAAACCGGATATTTTGATCTGTCCTGACTTTGTTTCTCCTGCGGCTAGTCTTTCCTGTCGACGGATGACAGTCATACATGATGCTTTCTTTTGGGAAATGCCTGATAATTATCCCAAATGGTGGAGGAAGTATTTTTTGAGCATTGTAAGAAAAGGCCTCAAAGAGCCTACTGAGGTTATTACTACTACTGATTACTCAAAATCAGTGCTTCAAAAAGTACTTAAAAAGAAGAATCCAATTTCTGTGATCTATCAGTGTCCTAAATCCCTTAATGGAACAATTGATGAAGATATCATTGAAAAATATGGTCTAAGTGGTAGGAAGTATTTCTTGCACATAGGGACCTTTGATAAACGAAAGAACCTTGCCTTGCTAGTTCAAGCATTTTCTGAATTTCTACGAGAATCTAAAGAAGATTTTTCTCTTGTTCTCGCTGGAGGAGCTGGTCAGAGTGTTCAAATGAATGATCTCCCCAAAGTTGAGGACCTTATTAGCGAATTAGAATTAGAAGAGAAGGTAATCCTGCCAGGATTTGTTTCGGATGCTGAAGTTAAAGCCTTATACAAGCATGCCTTTGCCTATGTTTTTCCTTCTGAGAATGAAGGTTTTGGAATCCCGGTTCTTGAGGCTATGCGCGAGGGTGTTCCAGTTATTCATTCTGATCAAGCTGCATTAGTTGAAGTGGCCGGAGGAGCTGGATTGATTTCAAAGACAGGTGACAAGGAAGATTTGAAGCAAAAAATGATACTTTTGGCAAGGGATAAAAATCTTCAAGAAGAGCTCAAAAAAGAAGGGTTGAAGAGAGGGA